>JADFPW010000255.1 GCA_022562105.1 Planctomycetota bacterium | reverse complement strand
GACGCAATGGTCACTTGAAAGTACTGCGCATTTACTTGTTCTTCTTTTCTCTTTTCTTTTTTCGTTTGTCCTTCAGATTAAGCTTGGCCTTTTTCTGCTGCTCCTTTTTGCCCTTATCTTTTTTCCCCGTATCACCCATATCCGTTTCTCCTTGCTTGAACCGACATTTCCCGAATGACGTCTGCTCAGCAACGTCACCGAGCCTCGTCATCGTTATCTTACCCCTTTCTTTGGGTGGGGCGAGGCTGCAGGCTACATCAGCTTCGCGACCGGCGAACCTCCCCGTACCAAATCGATAGGGCGACCGCCGGCGGTCAGGAGCTTCTTGGCTGGGTCGATGCCCAGTTTGGTGAAGATCGTCGCCGAGACATCCGAAGGGCTGACCGGGTCATCGACCACCTCCGTCGCCGATGCGTTGGACGCCCCGACCACCTGTCCGCCCGGTATCCCGCCGCCGGCCATGGCGATGCTGAACACCTTGGGCCAATGGTCGCGGCCGCGATCCTTGTTGACCCGGGAGGTTCGCCCGAACTCGGTGGAAAATGTCACCAATGTCTTGCCCAGCATTCCCCGATCGCTCAGATCCTGGATCAGGGCGGCCGTTCCTTGGTCCACCGGCGGCACGCGATTCCGCATGCCCTTGTGGACGTCCTTGTGGAGATCCCAGCCGCCGTAAAAGACGGTGACGAATCGAGTACCGGCCTCGACCAGGCGGGCTTTTTGTCTGGGAATCCGACACCGGCCGGGAGGTCTACCGGATGCCAGGCCACCCCGGGGGTATCACCGCGTTAGCGTTTCGACCGGACAGTCTGACGCTGGCCAGCACCGGAGCGGATGGGTTCGTCCGACTCTGGAATATGGAGGATGGTCGCAAGTCCAAACAGTGGCGAGCCCATTCCGCCGCCTCGCTCGACGTCGCCTATGCTTCCGACGGGCGATTGGCCACCTGTGGATCAGATGGTGTAGCCAAGATGTGGGATCCCAACGGGCTTGAGCTGCGGACCTTCCCCAGCATGGGCGACTGGGTCTACCGGGTGGCGTTCACGCCTGACGCCCAGCAGATTGTGGCCGGCGCCTGGACCGGAGCGCTGTCCATCTTCGAGGCGGAGACTGGGGCGGTCCTGGGCACCCTAACGACCTCCACGCGGTAGGGCTCCAGGGTGGCAGCGGCAGCCCGCCCATTTCCAGTATCGAAGTATTTCTGCGTGTGACGATGTACGAGGCTGGGGAGACAGAGTATGGTGAGGCTGGCCGAGCCGGCGGGCGGAAACCGGCCGGTCGGCCTCCTGGACGGCTCTGGGAGCCTGTTTCGTCTGCCGGGTGGGTCAATTGACAGGCAGCCGGGATGGTGGATAGAATGCTAGCACCTTGCGTTTGGCAGGGTGCATAGGGTCCGCGTAAGCCGCGGTAAGCCCGGCGTTGGGTGCATCCTATGTCAGGCGAGCCAGCGGGGTGCTCCGTTTGTGCCTACGAGTGGGGGCGTCTTGACGCGGGCGCGGCAAGGGTGGGGATGCTGTACATCGACACGGGATGGCCGGTGAAGTCGAGGGCGGCCTCGGCTTGGTCGATGGCGGAATCGTCGGGATCGCAGCAAGTTGGCTGGGAGTTGGCCGATGCGTTAAGCGCCTAGTCCAATTCGATGCGACGATCTACAGCGTGCGACGTGGGCCTTTTCCGGGGCGTCCCACGTTTTTTTGTTGTGTGATGGCTGCGACCAAGGACGACGTACTAGCTGAGTAGATCCCATGGCCACTTCGGACATACTTCGGATAATCGACTCGCTGAGTCGCGAAAAGAGCATCAGCAAGGAGATGGTCTGCGAGGATCTCGAAGAGGCCATCGCGTCGGCGGTGCGCAAGCGATACGGCCCTGAGACCGTGGTAACGGTCACCATTGATCGCGGCAACGGGACGCTGACGGCGACCAAGGACGGAGAGCCCATCGAGCCGCGCACCCTCGGGCGAATCGCCGCCCAAAATGCCAAGCAGTACCTGATGCAGAGGGTCCGCGAAGCCGAGCGGGGCAGCATCTTCGACGAGTATTCTCAACGGGTGGGGGAAATCGTGACCGGGACGATGTCGCGATACGAGGGCGGAGCGGTGCTGGTCAATCTCGGTCGCACCGAGGGATTCCTGCCGCGATCCGAACAGATCCCCGGTGAAACCCATCATCCGGGCGAGCGCGTTCGGGGGATGATTCTGGACGTGCGCGAGTCGCCGCACCAGGTTCGCATCGTACTGACCCGAAGCCACCCCGACTACATTCGCCGGATGTTCGAGCTGGAAGTCCCCGAGGTCGCCGAGCGGATCATCGAGATCAAGGCCCTGGCCCGCGAGGCCGGCTACCGAACCAAAGTCGCCGTCTCGTCGATCGACTCGCGGGTGGACGCGGTGGGGGCCTGCGTCGGTGTCCGTGGAAGTCGAATTCGCAACATCGTGGATGAACTCGGCGGCGAAAAAATCGACATCGTGCGCTGGAACGAGTCGTCACAGATTCTGATCGGCAATGCCCTCAAGCCCGCCGAGATCCAGGAAACCGCCCTCTGTTTCGAGCTGGGCCGAGCCACCGTGGTGGTGGCCGAAGATCAGTTGTCGCTCGCCATCGGCAAGCGAGGCCAAAACGTGCGTTTGGCCGCCCGCTTGACCGGATGGGACGTCGATATCCTGACCCCCGCGGAATACAACAAGGGCCTCGACCGGATGGAAAAGGCGTTCTCCAGCCTCGATGGAGTCGACGACCTGCTGCTGGATCGTTTGGTCGCCATGGGGCTGATCTCGGTACAGGACATCGAGGAGGTAGGGTCTGAACCCCTGGTCAAGGAGTTGGAACTGGATCAGGCCACGGCGGAACGGGTGGTGGATCGTGCCGGGGAGGCGAGCAAGGAGTACGCCGCCGAGGACGAGCAGGCCAAGGTCGAGCAACTGGCCCGCGAAGCGGCCGAGCGCGAAGCGGCTGCGGCTGGTGAGGCCTCGTCGGATAGCGAAGCGACCGAGTCGGATCCATTGGCCCCCCCGGATGATTCCTCTGATACCATAGCATCCGACGAGTCTGCCGAAACCACCGAGCCCTTGGTGGGAGGCGATATACCTGAGGCGGATGACTCGGTTGATTCGGATGACTCGGATGACTCGGATGCGGACTCCGAAACGAGTTCCGACACAACTCTCGATGATGAGACCGTGAGCAACGATCAGGCTCCGGTTGACACGACCACAGCGGATCGCATCGCAGATGACGCTGAGATGCGACCGGAGGACGCCGCGGAAGAGGCGGTCTGATACGAGAACCGGTTGATGCCGCGGTTGGGTGCGGCCAATCGGTTTGATGGAGATTCCTGGTGGCTGAAAAGATGCGCGTTCACATCCTGGCCAAGGAGCTGAACGTCAAGAGCAAAGCCATTCTGCTCAAGTGCGCCGCCGAAGACATTCCGGTCAAGAACCATATGTCCACGCTCAGCGCGGGCCTGGAGGCCACCATCCGCGAGTGGTTCTCCGAGGGCGATCATGCCACCACCCTGGAAACCTCCGATCGCATCGATCTCGAAAAGGTCCGCGTCAAACGCCGCCGCAAACCCCGTGAGGAACAGGAGACCGCCGGCGCTGACGGCCGTCCAGCAGACGCGGGTGATGTGACCGCCACGACCGCCGTCCTCGAGCCGCCTCCGAGTCCTACGACCGAGGAATCGGCGGGTGCGCCTGCCGGCGATGGGGCGGTGGATACGAGCTCGGCACCGGCTGCCGACGTCCTACCGGCTGCCGCCGAACCGACCGGCCCGGAACCCGACTTGTTGGCTGAACCCCAGCCCGATCTGACGATCACGGATACCACGGAGCCCGCCCCGGCGGACCTAGCAGCTGAAACCCCCGTTGAGGTTTCCACGACGGCCGACCTGGCAGCGTCCGCAGGCACCGATGCCACCGCTATCGAGACGGGCCACGCCACCGTCGAAGGGGCCACTGAGGGGCCTGATGGCCCTGATGTCACGACGTCGGCCGCCTCGACGGCCGCAGAATCAGCAGCTAGCGACACCCAACTAAAACCGGCGGTCATAGTGGGGCCGGCCGGTCCTCAGAACGTCCCAACGCCAGCCAGAGTGCGCGGGCCGCGCGTGGTTCGCTACGAAGCGCCGGACCAGGATGTCATCCGGCCGCGCCCGTTCGGTCCTCGAAGTCGCCCGGCCCCAGGGGCGCCGCCTCCGATGCGACCGATGCCGGAACCGGGCGTTCCGGACACCGGCAGACCAGCCGGCCCGGGCGGCCGTGGGAGATCCGGGCGGACGCATCCGCGTCGCGGCCGGGGGGGTACAGCGGGCGAGCGGCCTCTGGAGCGGAATGCCCGCGATCTGGCCGAACGGCGTGAACGCCTGGCGGGTGCGACCGGTCGGCGTATACACGTACGCCGAGCGGTCGATCCCGGACGAGGGGCTGCCCCCCCAGTCGCTCGCAAGACGCACGCCGAGGTTCAAGCGCCGGTAACAATCAAGAAGTTCTGCGCTGCGACCGGTGTCGGTTTCACTCAGGTATTTGGATTGTTGCAGCGAGATCACGGGGTGGTGGTTGGTCTGAACAGCATGCTCGACCAGGATCTAGCTCAGGTGGCGGCGCTGGAACTGGGCATCGAGCTGACCGTGATCCAGGAGAAGACGCTGCTCGACGAACTCAGGGAGGAGTTTGCCGCCCGTGAGCGAAACCACCTGGAACCGCGACCTCCGGTGGTGACCTTCTTGGGGCATGTTGATCACGGCAAAACCAGCCTGCTGGACTATATCCGGCGAGCGCGCGTGGCTGGCGGCGAAGCGGGCGGAATCACCCAGCACGTCGGCTCGTACCATTTTCGTCGCGACACTATCTCGGTCACATTCCTGGATACGCCTGGACACAAGGCGTTTTCGGCGATGCGGGCTCGCGGGGCGCAAATGACCGACATCGTGGTCTTGGTGGTGGCGGCTGATGACGGGGTCATGCCCCAGACGATCGAGGCGATTAATCACGCTAAGGCGGCCGACGTGCCCGTCGTGGTGGCGCTCAACAAGATTGACCTTCCCAACGTCAACGTGACCCGGACCTACACCCAACTGGCTGAGCACGGGTTGACCCCGAGCGGAGACTGGGGCGGTGAGACGGATGTGATTCATACGTCGGCCACCACCGGCAAGGGGATGGATGAACTGCTCGAGCATCTGGTGGTCCTGGCCGAGCTACGCGAACTCAAGGCCGACCCCACGGTCGATCCGGCCGGCGTGGTGATCGAAGCCGAGACCAAGACCGGGGCCGGTGCCGCGGTGCGTGTGCTGGTTCAGGAGGGCGAGCTCAAGACCGGTTCGATCGTGGTGTGTGGGCCGGCGTTCGGCAAGGTTCGGGCGCTGCTGGATGACCAGGGCAATCGCATCAAGTCGGCCGGGCCCTCGATTCCCGTCGAGATCTGGGGCCTGGATTGTCTTCCCTTGGCCGGAGATCGCTTCTACTGCGTCAAGTCGATGCAGCGAGCCAAGACGGTTGCGGAGCAGACTCGTGCTCGACGAGCGGCCGGCCAACGGGCCAGCAGCCAGCGGGTCCGTTCGCTGGAGGACATATTTGGAAAGCGCTCGGACGAAGCCAAGGCGGAACTCAATCTGATCATCAAGTCGGATGTGGACGGCTCGCTCCAGGCCGTTCGGCATGTGTTGGATGAGCTGCCCACAGACCAAGTGCGAGTCACGATTCGACATGCGGGTGTCGGGGCGGTGACCGACAGCGACGTTCACTTGGCCGACGCCTGCGATGGGATCATAGTCGCATTCAACGTGATCCCCAGCCCCGGGGCCAAGAAGCTCGCCACCGAAGCCAAGGTCGAGATCCGCCCCTACCGGGTCATCTACGAAATCGTCGACGACATCAGGAAGGCCATGGAAGGATTGCTGGAGCCGGAACTTCGGCGCGAGGATCGAGCGACCGCCCAGGTGCGGGAGGTCTTCCATTTGAGCAAGTTAGGCATGGTCGCCGGGTGCTACGTCACATCGGGAACGGTGGTTCGCAACCATCGGGCCCGCCTGATTCGCGATGGAGTGGTGGTGCGAGACGATTGTACCTTGGGCTCGTTGCGACGATTCAAGGACGACACCAAAGAGGTTCGCGAGGGGATGGAGTGTGGTATTCGTCTGAAGGGTTTCGATGATATCAAGAAAGATGATATCATTGAAACGTACGAGGTGATCGAAGTCGCCCGAACACTTTAGCCGCGGGCCAGCCCGCCAGGGTGCGATGATCGAATTCAAGGCCGAGTGCGGCCATACCGTTCGCGCCAAGGACGACGACGGAGGCAAGGTCGTTCGCTGCTCCTATTGTGGGCGTGACGCCCGCGTGCCCGAACAGCAGGACGAGGTCGATGGCGACCTCGATTTTCTCTTTCGAGACGTCGAACAGTCCGCCGAATCGGAGGCCCAATCGCCTGGTCGCCGTCGCTCGCGGCGTCGTAGTCGTTCCAGGGCGCCCTTTTCCGCTTACTCGGCTGATCGCTTCAATCCCCTGGCCGTCGCCTTGAAGATGGTCTACGTGGCGGTGATTCTCATCGTCGTCATATTCGTGGGCAAGAAATTCATCTATCCGTTAT
>JADFPW010000254.1 GCA_022562105.1 Planctomycetota bacterium | reverse complement strand
TATAGGCCGCCCCTGGACCATCTACCCAACCTATCGACGTGCAGTCCGGACAGTGCTTCTTGATCCAGCCCTTTCCGGTTTTCAGGGGTTTTGTGTAAGCGTCGAAGCCGAGATCGACACCTCCAACTGGAAAATCTTTGCAGGTTTGAGTTCCGGGACAAAATGGAGCATTCTTCTTGCAGTTTTCTTTTCCGCCACTGCAAGCTCTCTTGAACGTCTGGGCCCTGGCACCAACTTTGCCTGTACTTTGAGCCGACTGAGACTCGTTGCATTTGTCGGGGTCGTTGCCTTCCTTCAGCTTACCCGTGATCTGGAAGTTGTAGCTTAGGAAGGTGTTGTCCTTCCCGAGCGTTACAGGAGTTCCGGCTATACGGCGCCAATCATTAAGAAGGGCTATGGAGGGGCCGCCCGTGGTCAAGACCATCTCCTGGCAGCCGCAGTCTTCAGCGGGAGCGCATGTGGGCGACTCGTCGTTACTGACGGTCACGACACAAGTAAATGTCGTGCAACAATCCGGATCGTCGCACGCCGTAAGCTCTACATCAAAGGTACCGGGAAGGCCATATTGATGCTCTATGACCGGCTCACTGGTTACGACTTCATCACTACCGTCACCAAAATCCCACACGAAATGATCGATGGACCCGTCGGGATCCTCGGACAGAGATGCGTCAAACTCAACAAGCGTGCCCAAGCCACCCACCTGGAACTCAGTCGTTGGTTGATGGTTGATCAGAACCGTATGCACCACCTCGAACGATTCGGTGGTGGCCCTGATAAACAGCATCTGACCACTCGGATAGTCACTCGTGTCAATTTCGAAAGCGGTGCCGTCCGGGTCCATATCGGGCACATCGTCCGATTCTACGACGTCGAAGTTTTCTCCGTCGAGGGATAACTCCAGCGTGGGGGGAGGACACCCCGGCTTTTGGAAGCTATCCGTTCGGCCTGCAATAATCAAGAGATTGGATCCGCAGATCACGTCTCCATCGGACGGGGTGAAGATCACGACGGCAGGGAGACAATCCCCGTCGGCACAGGTCAAACCGTGGTTAACGGACGATCCTCCCAGGATTTCACAATCGGCTTCGGTAACGTCTACGCAGGCTCCATCTGCGAGGCAACAACCACCCGGTTTCTGATCCGCGCAATGCGGGTTGTTGTCGCTGCAGTCCGCGCAGCCGAGCTGCTGGACAAGGTCGACGCAGACCGTATCCCAGGTCGCGTTGCAGCAGAAATCATCGACGTTGCAGACGCACTGCTCCACGCCACCATCGTCGAGCTCACCGCAAACGGAGTCGCACCCCGGGCTGGTGTGGACCTCGCAGCAGTCCTCAGCCGGTGGTGGGCACGAGGGACCGCCACAGCCATCACCGCACTGACCGGGAGTTCCACCGCCAAGCGGGCACTCAGTCACTGTGTCGCAGGTGCCGAAACGGGCCAGCACATAGCCGGAATCCAACGGATCGATGGCACCGTCGCAGTTGACGTCATACTGGCAGTTACCCGGATCCGAAGCATCCAGGCCGAACCGCGCCAGAATGGCCCCGCTATCGAGCGGATCTACCGCTCCGTCCCCGTTGGCATCACCGTCGCAGATAGCCGGAGAGTCGCAGCAAGGCGGCACGCCGGGAGCCGCAGCCGTGACCAATGAAACCCACGCACAGCCGCCGAACGTCCCGCCGGGATTGCAGGCACTGCCGTGGGCGAAGTTATCCAAGTCGTCCCAATCGCCGCAGTTGCCGCTGCCTATCAGGTTGGCGAAGCCGTGGCCCGGGCCGTCCTGGAGACAGTCGAACGCGATGTCGAATGTGAAGGTTCCGTTGCGGAAGACGGCCACCACCCAAACAATGGCCGGCGGGTCCACAATGGGGTCGCCGATGCAATAGTTGGTCACATCACCGCTGACCGCGCAGTGGATGCATCCGCAGCCGGTCCACATGATCGCATTGGTATCCGGGTTTCCGCCGCAGTCCCCCATCAGGTAGAGGTCGCCCACGCCGGTGTTGGTGTTGTGGACAAGGTTGATGGATTCGATGCTCGCTCCACCGGTCAGGACCGGCCAGGCCAGTGACACCCACTGCCCATCACCGCAGGCCTGCACGAAGGACCCCTCGACACCTACCTGCAGGTCGTTAGTCAGCGGAACGCAGGTTGGATCACCGGCATAGAGTTCGTCGCCGCCACCACCGCGCGGTAGCAGGGAAAGACGTTGCGGCCCCGGTCCGGTGCTCAAATGCGGCCGATCGAGCGCAGGATTGTTATCAGCTGCAAGGGCCAGAGTTGCTCCCCAAGACTGACCGCGGGCCGCACCAAGCGGGTCGCCATCCGAGTCCTGGGACCGGAATTGATCCAATCCGGGACCGATGGAATCTCCGATGACCAGCATGCTGACTCCGACAGCGCCGGCGACCACAGTTAGGAGAAGAATTCCTTGGCTCGAATGCTTGCGGAACATTTCTTGGTTACTCCTTTGTTCTACGGCAACGGCGCGTACGATCAACGCCGGCCGGATCCGGGGGACTCAAGCCCAGGTTGCTCGACCTACTTCACCACGGTGGCGCTGACCAGTTCGCCCCAGGGGCCGGTCTCGCCGCGGGTGCTGACCCAGCGGGCCTGGTAAGACCGTCTGGCCGCCGTAACTCAAGGCGAGGCACACCGATGGGACTACTAGGGCTGCGAGAGTAGCCAAACGAACGAAAACCATCATGATATCATACACAGTGCCGCTGTGAGCCTCAAAGCCTGGTCGCTCGCCTCGCGAACGGCAGGCCAAAGGGCCAAGTGGGTGCGACATTCAACGGGATGGTTCGCCTACGGGAGGGAATGGGGCGCTGATCCCTTGGAATGGGCCGTCCATCCCTCGGAATAGGTCGCTGATCCTTGCGAATGGATCACTCATTCCTCGGAATGGATGATCCATTCCCAAGGATGGACGCCCGCCGCTTCGGAATGACTCATCCATTCCGGGGCTTTTGTGACCCAAAGCCGGGCGCTTATGGTCGATTCCGGGTGCTCCGGAGCCTGTTCCATTAGTTTGGCGCTCTACTTGTGCCGTTCTCGTGGCGCTTCGTCGAACGATCACGCGGATAAGCTCCAAGGGCCCTTGAGGGTCATTCGACCGGGCGCCGGGCGCTCAGGAGTTTGCAGGATCGCTCGGCGGTAGGGGACGAGGCGTTCCCATGGCCACCGGGGATGGCGGAGCCTTTTCGATTTCGGTGATGAGCTTCCCGCGGCGCCAAATTCGCACCATCCCGGTCGATTCGGAAATGGTCAGGGCGATGCTACGGGTCGCCGCGGTAATCCCCTGGGCGGCGGCGTGCCGGGCTCCCAAACCCTGGGGCAACTCATCGCCGGGAAGCGCCGAACGCAAGGTGGTGCCGGCCGACATGATGACTCCGGTCCCCTTGATGATGAACGCCCCGTCGATGCTGCTGAACTCCTTGATAGTCTCTTTCATGCTTTCGTCGAGAATGTTGCGTTGCTTCTCGGGGTAGCCGTGGAAGGGATTGATGATGTTCTGCTGGCAGTGTTTTCGTACTTCGCGATAGTCGCCGATGACGAAGACGGTGCCCACCGGCTTGCCTTCTCGTCCTTCGTGGGCCAATTCGAGGGCCAGGTTCAACGCCCGCTGAAACACGACCCGGCGAATGTGCTCGGTGAGCTTGGGTTGATCGACCGAGTGAAACAGCTCGTACTCCAGACCCACCTCCATGACCATCATGGTATCCAGTCGTTGGCCTGCCACGCCGGTCAGGAAGACGAAGACGTCGTCGCGGGTGAGCCATTGTTGGGTGAAGGCCATCAACGCAGCCATCTTGATCTGCCCCATGCGGGTCAGATTGAAGCCCGGCACGAGGAGCGATTTGACCTTGGTGCCGGGGATGCGAAGCTGATCCTTCTGGTCGCGGATGACGCAGATCAATTCCGTCGGTGGTTTGACGCACGCCTGCAACTGTTCCAGATCATCGACGGAGTCCACATACGCCAGCAGTGCTCGCGCCTTGACCGCCTTGGCGACACGGCATGCAGCATCGATGATTGACTTGGAGTATTTGCGATCGATCGCCGGCACGAGTGCCTCCGGGAACAGTGGTCTTCCCCACGACGAAGGATCCCATTCGATCCTCCGCGTAGCTGGAAGCCGACCTTCGGACTACACTGACGGCCATGACTCCGAAGCCACGCCGCCGACTCACCGCACTCATGCTCGTCGGCGTATGGAGCATGGCGTCATCGCCTATATCGGCCGAACGCGGCTCCCAGCCGAGTGCACCGCAATTGTCCCTGGCCGATCAGCGATACCTGACCCAGGTGGCCCGTCGCACGATCGAGCGACACGTCCTTGATGGCGGTGACTACACACCATCATACGTGCCGCCCTCGCTGGCCGGGAGTATCGCCGGATGTGTGGTCACGATTCGCCACCACGGTCAGGTGCTGGGCGGAGGGGCCGCCGCTCCAGGCCCCGTCCTGGAAGCATGCCGACGGGCCGCCTTTGCCGCCATTGACAAGGTGGCCGAGACTCGGCCCGTGGATCTCGATCTGCTCGACTTGGTGGTGATCGGCGTCGAGGTGTTGGGCGCACCCGTGGAACTGACGCTCGCGGATGATTTTAACGACATCGAAGCACTGGAGCGCCTGGTCGAACCCGGAGTGGACGGCGTGATTCTCACCGTGGGTGGGCGCACCAAACAGTTCCTTCCCTCGGAGATTGTCAACCAGAACGTAACGGTCTCCGACGCACTCTTGAGCCTCGCCGAACAACTCACCACCACCCAGGCCGAATTGGCCGGCGCCAGGGTCGGTCGCTTTCGCACCTGCGAGTGGCACGAGCGCACGCCCGGCGGTCAAGTCGTCGAGCTGCATCGCGGCATGACGCTCGTCGAACCGGACCAGGTGACGCGGGCAACGCTCACTATCGCCGCCGAGCGACTGGCCGACTACATGGTACGCCGACAGCGCGTCGATGGACTCTTCGGCTATCAGTATGAACCCTCACTCGACCGCTACACCGATGTTGATGACCTCGCCCACCAGGCCGGTGCGACCTGGGCTTTGAGCGCGTACGCCCGGGCCACCGACCGGAGCGGCGTTCGAGTTGCGGCCTTGACCGCTCTCCACTACCTGGCTGATCGCGCACGCGACCTGCCCGGCGAGCCCGGGGTCGCCTGCGTAGTGAGCCCGGACGAGGAGAACGCGGCCGGCCTGACCGCGGCGAGTGTGTTGGCGATGATCGATCATCCCGACCGAGAATTGTTTGCCGATCGGCGGGACCGCCTTATTTCCGGGTTGTTGTGGTTGCAACAGGACGATGGTCGTTTTCTCACGGCGTTTCCCCCGGCTCGACACTTGGCTGGTCAGACGGTTCAGCCGGGTCTGGTATTGCTGGCCCTGGCCCGGGCGTATGACCTGCGTCCGCGGGCCGACATACTGACCTCGTTCGACGCCGCCCTGCCCTTCTATCGCCGTCTGTTTCGATCCGAACCCGACGCCGCGTTTTGCGTTTGGCAGATGCAGGCCTTCGCCGCGATGGCCCGCCATACCAAGCGCCGCGACTACGCGGAGTTCACTTTCCAGATGGCCGACTGGTTGCTGGGCTTTCAGTTGGACGGACGGAACTGTGTCTATCCCGAACTCCACGGCGGCCTGGCGCCCTATGGCCCCGGTCGCGTGGGGGTTTCGACGGCTGCGTATTTGGAGGGGATCGCCGACGCGCTCGACGTGGCCCTACGGCGAAACGACTCGACGCGTTCGACTGAATATGAGCGCGCCCTGCGCAACGGGGTCCGATTCGTGCTGCAGCTCCAGGTTCGGCCCGAGGAAGCGTACTACTCGCCGGCCCCGTCCGAGATGGTGTGGGGAGTCCGGGCGTCGCCCACCAACAATCTATTGCGCATCGACTCCTGCCACCATGCCCTGACGGCGCTGACCAAGACCAGCAGCGTCCTGTACCGCGAGTCGGATTCAGCCGCGGGCCGCTGATCAGTCGATCCGCTCCTCCAGGTAATTGACTTCGACCCGAGCATCCACACTGATCGTTCGGGGGATCTGAAAAATGATGTTCCCCGCCGCGTCCCGGGCTTGTGTATCCAATATGATGTTGTCCACGTAGATGACGGCCTCTCGCTCCGACGAGCCCACAATGGTGAACACCGGAGCATGTCGCTTGCGACGGTCGCCGTCCAACAGCAGCTTCAGGCGCCCGTTCTCCGTGGCCACCAGGTAGCTGCCGGTCTGCTCCGCGTACCCGTCATTACCCGGATCGTCGGGATGGTCCGTCACCAGGCGACCCACCGACGGGCGAAACCGAGCCGGATAGCAATAGTCCAACGCCCGCTCCTCCGCCCCGTTGCCCAAGACCTGATCCGCCGGCCAGACCGAGATCATGCAGTCCCAACTCTGCACCGGTCGATCGGTCGCCCCACCCGAGGCCACCAGGATCGCCCGATGTTGGTCGGACTCCTGGAGCGCTTCCATTCGCGGAGTGACCCGCCCATCGTGCATCACCCACAACAGCGATGGACCGTTCAACATCGCCGGCTGAACATAGCCGTAGCAGGCGTGGCGCAAGTCCGCAGACGCATCAAGCTGGGCGGCGCTGTGGGCGACGAGCTCCAG
>JADFPW010000253.1 GCA_022562105.1 Planctomycetota bacterium | reverse complement strand
GACTAGAGTGAGCACAAAAATCAGAGCGAATGCCCGCCGTGGATCGGATTTACCCTGTATCTTTCGCATCATCGGTAGCTGCGTCCAACGAAATAGGCCGTGTCAAATCGGCGATCGGGGCGCAGACCGTGCCGATCGTCGCCCGGCCAGCGCACGGTCAAATGGAATAGGGCAACGCTCGAAGCCCTGGTGGACAAGCCGCCAGTGGCACCCGAAGCCGAAACGGCCAGCACGATACGTTTCAACGTCCACACGTGCTCGACGGCGTTGCCGCCTGCGGGTTGCAGCGATCGGACGATCCGCGGGCCGGCAAACCGGTAGCGAATAGTTGCGTCCTGTCGATGCAGAACCAACGTGGTCTCATTTCCGTCACCGAGCTCACTGTCGGAGATACTGGGAAGTTCCGCGCTCACAGCCGATCGCGTATCGACGCGAAGCGTGCCAAGCAAGTCCGACAACGTGGCGTAATCAGAGGTCACTGTCGAGGTGACGCGCAGACCCGCCAGAATCTGGACGAGAAGATAGACGACCATGGCACCGCCCACGATCAACAGGGGAAACGCGCCGAGGACGTAGGTCATCATATAGGCACGTCGATGCGCAAGCATCCTGGCCGTGGATCGTAGCGGGCAGTGTTGGTGCATCGGCTTTCTCACGGCAACCTCTCTGGTGGCAAGTAAGCAAGAACTCTTGCTGTGACCGGCCGGCCGCGCCCGGCGTCCAAGGATGCGAAGATCTCGACCAAGACCAGACCCCTCCATTCGCCCGCTCCCGGCCGATGGTGGATGGTGAGCGTGACCTTTCCTGGCGCGGTGACTGTGGATCCGGTGTCGGGCAACGCCTGGCCCGCCCGGAATGATTCCATCTGCCCCTCGATAGCCAATTGCAACCGGCGTTGGGTCATGTAATAGGCGTCGGCCCGCTGGTAGGAGACCATCATCGATCCGAGCAGGAAGGCCAGCAACGCCAACAAGCCCAAACTGGCTGCCAGCTCGATGATGATGAATGCTCGTCGTTGTTGGGCTGTCCGGTTCATGCGTTCACTAGATCCCGTCCATCACGGACTCGATGAGTGCCACCAACGGTTCAAACAAGGCCCAAGCTACGAAGCCAACCATGGCCCCCAGTACGAGCGTACCCAAAGGCCACAGGAGCTTGGCCGTCGCGTGCCACCACTGATTGGCCACCTGTCGGTAACAGTCCGCCGCGTGGCCCAGAACGGTATGAGGATCCTCTCCGCGCGATATCGCCGCGAGCGCAGCGACACACATGGCGCCCAACTTGGCCTCACGAGCGGCCTGCACGGCAGACGCGCCGCCAAGCACCAGCGCCGTGAACTCCTCCAGGCGGACTCGAACGTAATGGTTGATACGCAGATCGCTCGCCAGCCGGGCGGCGCGATCCAGCGGGAGCCCTCCGGTCAAACCCATTTCCAACACCCCGCAGGCGGTGGCCATTCCCTGTCCCCAGTCAATCTGTCGAGTGAAGGGCAGCGACCAGCGCACGCGGTCGCCCACGCGTTCTAGGAACCGGATGATCCGGCCGACAGGCCACAACGTGCGAATCAGCAGGATCACCGCCCCAATCAGGGCGGCACAGGCGAGCCAAAACCATCCCGGCGGGAAACCAAGAATGAACCAATTGGACAGGCCGATGAGTACCCTGGTCGATTCTGGTAGCGGGGTGTCGAAGTCAAGAAAGATGTCCTGGAACTTGGGCATCACGTTGTACATGATCCCGCCCACGATCAGGAATCCGCTGAATAGAACCGCCGCCGGGTACGCGCAATACGCTCGTAGCGAGAAGGTCTGGGCTCGCTCGATCTGTTCATCGAGTAAGCCTTCGGCCAACCGCAACGCTCGTGAAAGCTGCCCTGAGCGTTCGCCGGCTGTGATGAGCGAGCCGACCGACGGTGGACAGGGAGCGCTTTGACGGAGCGCTTCAGACAGTGACGCCGAGAGCGTCAACAGGTTGCTCATTTTTCGCAGGGCACGTCCTTCATCGCCACGTCGCCCGCGGCTGGCGAATCGCAGCGCCGTAGCCAGTGGGAGGTTCATTTCCGTAATCGACGCCAAGTGGCCGATCAGGGCTCGAGCCAGGGGAAGGTTCCGCCGTCTGATCGTCGCCGCCCTGTATCGATCATACCCCTGCCGAACCCGCTCTCCTACTGCTCGTGCCGACACAGTGCCCGTCCACCAATCCCTTAGGGCCAATAGGGTGGCAGCGAATCCAAAGACAAGTACCGAGCCCACAAGATACGGGATGATCGACATGTCTCAGATTCCGCAGGATACCGATTCGATAAGTGACACGAGTGGCAAGAACAGAGTGAGGATGCAGAGACCGACGCCCACGCCCACTACCAACACGGCCAGCGGCATCATGGTCCGTCGCAGCATGGACTGCTGGTGTACGGTTCGCATGTCGTACGCCCGGGCCAACTGGACTAACGCATCGCCCAGACCGCCTCGCGATCCGGCAATGTCGGTCACGTAGCCGAACAGCGATGGAATCAAGCGTGCCGATTCGCATGCCACCATGGCCGACTCGCCCTGCTCGACCCTCTCTGCAATCCTGTCCGCCTCGGCTATCAGAGAAGCGCTGCCCGTAGCCCCGGCCGCTAAACGTACGGATTCGGGCAGTCCGATGCCGTTCTTTACGCTCAGAGCTGCGGCGCGAAGGAATCGAGCCACCAGCGAAGTTCGCAGGATGCCCCCTACCAGAGGCAAACGGAGTGCGACGGATTCACGGACTCGGCGGCCGGCCTCACTCCCGCGCATGGCCATCCATGCCACCGTCAGCAACCCTACGACAACACCGCCCACCACTAGCAACTCCGGAAACACCTCGGCGAAGTCCAACATGGCCATGGTCATCAGTGGAAGCTCGATATCAAAGTCGAGGAAAATTGAACGAAAGCTCGGAATCAGAACCAAGGCCACGAAGCTGATCAATCCGAACGCGATGAACAGCACGCCGGCAGGATAGGTCAACGACTCGGCCACGATTCGTCGCGTCTCGGCCGCTACACGCAGGTGCTGGGACAAGTTTATCAACGTGGAGGAGAGTTGACCGCTGGTCATCCCCGCCCGGATCACGCGGCTGTACATGACGGGAAGCTGACTCTCGTGGGCCGCCAGCGCCTGATCCAGTGGAGTGCCCTGTCGCACGTCATCGGCCACCGACTCGATCACCTTGCGCAGGCGGGGTCCGCACACCTCTTTCGCCAAGCTCCGCAGACCCTCATCGAGGGCGATTCCAGCGCCGGCCATCGAAGCCAATTGCTCGTTGAAGAAGATGAAGTCGTCGGATCCAAGTTTCTTCTTGGACGGGGGCGGGCTGGCGGCCTCCAATTCGATCGACTGCAGACCCATGCCGTTCAGCTGCATCATGGCGTCGTCGTGATCAGACGCCTCGATCCGCCCGTCGATGGCCGTCCCACTGCTGCACTGGCCGCGGTATTCAAAGAAAGGCATTGAGTGTCACTCCAACCCTGGTTCCATTACCCGACGCACTTCGTTCTCATCGGTCACGCCGTCAGCGACCAACGCAGCGACGTAAGCACTCATCGGCTTGCTCTTCCGGCCGATCATGGCCCGCAAACGCGAGGTCGGTGGGCGTTCCAGAATCAGCGAACGGATCTCCTCATCAACCGTCATCAGTGATGCGACGGCCACTCGGCCGAAGTAACCGGTGCCGTTGCACTTGGGACAATCCGACTGGGCGCCATCGGGACATCGGCGTCGCAGTAGGCGCTGCGAACAGACCAAGACCAACGCGCTGACCAACTGATACGGAGGCACTCCCATCTCCAGCAGACGCACCACCGTCTCGGCTGGATCACCGCTATGCACCGTGCTCAGGATCAGGTGACCGGTCAGGGACGCTTCCACCACCACGCTCGCCGTCTCCGCGTCGCGGATCTCGCCGAGCATCAACACCTCGGGATCCTGTCGCAGCAACGATCTCATCGCCCGGGCGTAGTTGAGTTCTCCGTGCGGCTGGATCTGAATCTGAGCGATCCCGTCGAGACGCCGTTCCACCGGATCCTCCAGCGTGATGACGCTACGCTCAGGCGTCGCCCGACGCAGATGACCCAGCAACGAGTACAGCGTGGTGGTCTTCCCGCTGCCCGCTGGGCCGGTGATCAGAATCAACCCTGCCGACCGACCGGCCGCCGCCTGCAGACTCGCCACGTGCTCGTCCGCCAAGCCGAGGCGATCCAAATGCAAATGCTCCCGCTGCGGATCGAACAGCCGCACAACCGCCCGCTCGCCTCGAACCGTGGGAAATGTAGCCAATCGGAGATCGACGCGCTCAACCCCTCGTTCCGCAGAACCCTCGAACTTCGGATCCGGGGCCGATCCGCCAGGCGAAGCGGATCGATCCTCCACGGCCGGCCAGACGAACCCACCCTCCTGAGGAATGTCCTGGCGATAGGTCAGCAACCCAGCCAGCACCTTGAGTCGGGTGATGACGCCCTCCGCAAGGGCGGCGGGCACCTGTTCGAGGTCTGCCAGCAGCCCGTCGCACCGTACACGAACCCAAAGACCTCTGTCCGTGGGCTCAAAGTGGATATCGCTGGCCCGCCGAGTCAGGGCCTGACCGATGAGCGAATCCACAAGGCCGACTACTCCACCCGTAGCGTTTTTTATGTGCTCACCCATCCTGCCGGATTCCCGATTCGTTCCCCTTAGGCTCCATGGAGCCTTCAGGGCGGCCACCAACATCGAACAGTTCCCCCCGGTATAGACGACGCGCCAGCCCCACCGGTGTTATTGGGGTGGTATAATGAAGCAGGATCCGCGAGCGGCTTACTCAGGATCCCGCGTATAACACCTGGCCGATTCGAGCGTCGTATATAGCAATGAGCTCTTTGACTGACTCGCTTCCGATAGCCATGCGGGCATGTCTCGCGTCGTGGTCCCGCGAGGGGGCCGACGCTCAGCAACAATGGCTGGTGCGGCTCATGCGGGAGAGTGGGCCCGGCTTGGTGCGGCTGCTCTGGCGTATGCTGGAGAACGAGCACGACGTCTTGGAGACCTATCAGGAGTGCGTGTGTCGCCTGCTCGCCCTTGAGCGACCGGGCTCCCTGCGGAATGCTCGGGCGTACGCGTATCGCACGGCGAGCAACTTGGCCATCGAGCTGATCCGCCGCCGTACCCGTCGGCAGGCTCACTGGCCTGAGGTCATCGCGTCACAGGAAGGGCTTCCGCGTGGCCGGGAATGCGCTCGAGGCGACGTCGCCGGTATCGCCGCCCAGCGCGAGCTGGTGCAAGAGCTCCGGGCGTGCATCCTCGCCCTTCCTGCGCATCTTCGCGACGTGGTAATCCTGCGCGACCTGGGAGCGCTTTCATACGCTGAGGTGGGGCGCATCCTGAGCATCGGCGCCGCCACCGCCCGAGTCTACCGCTGCCAGGCGATGGCCCGCCTGACCGAAACGCTCCCGGGAAACGGGGAAGAGGAAACACGACCATGAACAGAAACGAATCTGAACATCGCACGCAACTACAATTGGCGATGGAGCTGTTGAAAGGAACCAGTCCGCCGCCGCGATTGCTCGCGCGTGCTAATACCCACGCCTTACGAATGCTCCGGCGCACCATCCGTGCATCGGAGGAAGCCCGACAGTTGGTGCACAACACTCCTCGAATGGACCGACTGTTTGTGGTTCATCGTCTCCGGCAAGTGGCGTTGTCCTCGGCTGCGGTCATCGCCATGGTGATCCTTCGGACCGGCATGCTCACCGGCCTCGAAGAAGGACGGCGTCTCACTGAGCTGTTGGCTCAAACGCACGTAGATCGACACATCTACGGGGAGCTCGACGAAACGAAGACGTGAGGACCGGGTCGAGGAGTCTATTAGGCAGTTACGCCGTAGGGTGCATCTCAATGCACCTTGTTTGTTCCCGCAATTCGCCCGCCTCCCGGGGTGCATCGACATGCACCCTACACGGACTGTCAGTCGTCAGCCGTCGGGTGGCGCTGTCGAGCCCGGACGATTTCCGATCGCTTCCGTTTGCCAGCCAATCGGCGTTCTCGTGAGCCGGCGGTGGGACGGGTCGGGCGCCTGGTTTTGGCTTCATGCGTCGCCTCGGCGAGGAGTTCGAGCAATCGCGCTTCGGCCGCCCGACGATTCCGCACCTGCGATCGCTCTCGACGGCACACCACCCGCAATCGCCCATCGCTCGAGATGCGGGTGCTCAATCGGTCGCCGATCCGCTTCTTCTGAGCGCCGCTCAACTCGCCACATGCCATGAAGTCGAACAGCAGCGTGACCCGGGTGTTCACTTTGTTGACGTTCTGCCCACCCGGACCGGGGGATCGCGAAAAGCGCGCCTCAATCCACCGCGACAGTGTCGAGATGTCCAACGCCAGCTTGCTCATTTCTCGATCTGAGAGTCCTCGATGCTGGATCGCTCGATTTGAGCCTGTGCCACTGCTCTTGAGCAGTGCTCGCGTGCAGTGGCCTACCTGCAGACCGGCACTGCTCAAGAGCAGTGGCACGTGTGGGTTTCGGTGCCCTCTTCGACGCCCATCCAACGGAGACGTCCACCAACTCCTACCCCACCTCACGGGTCTGGAACAGGGCGACGGCGGTGCTGAGCAAGGCGCAGATCAGCAGGAAGGCGTACAGCGATACGCGAAGCAGGTAGCCGATGGGGATGGTAATATCAGGTGAGATCAGGGCGT
>JADFPW010000252.1 GCA_022562105.1 Planctomycetota bacterium | reverse complement strand
CGGGCCAGGACGAAACCGCTGTCGAGTGGATCGACGCTGCCGTCGCCATTCTGATCGGCGGCATCGCAGGACGGATCGCCGGTGCCTACCGGGCAGCCGAATCGGGCGAGCACGAACCCCGAGTCGAGCGGATCCACCGTGCCGTCGCCGTTGGCGTCGCCTTCGCACTCGACATCCAGGCCGTCCTTGCCGGGGATGGACATTACACCACTGTTGTTCGGATCGAGGAACGGTTGCAGGTTGCTCCATTCCGACGAAATCTTGCTGAACTCATCCCAGGAGAAATTGTCGCAGTTGGTGCCCACGCCGCCGCTGAGGACGCCGACCAACTGGTGGTCTTCGTTAAGCAAACAGCTGCCCGACGAGCCGCCCAGCGAAATGCCGACGTGCCACTCATTGACCCGCCAGTATTGAGATCCGAAACCGCCCGGGCAGGGTCCGGAAGCACAGTCTACCACCGGATCCTCAGTGATGGTGATTTGCTTCGGGAAATCGTTCGGGTAGCCGATCATCGCCCCCATGGCCGGCTGATCGTCGCTTCGATTCCAGCCTTGGAAATAGATGTTGTAAATGCCCTCCAGATTCGGACCATCCAGCTCCAACAGATCCAGGTCCGTCTGCTGTGTGGGCGAGTGGAACAGCTCTGTGGAGCCTACCGAGAACGTGAATGGTGGGAAGTCGTTCCCGTCGCAGGTCTGCGTCTGATAGTTCCAATAGTACGCCATGGTGGACGGATCCTGCCACCACTGGCAATGCGAAGCGGTCAGGTACAGGTATCGATTGTCCTGCAGCACGTTGTTGATCAACTGACCGCTGCAGATGAACTGGCCGTCGTATCCTTCGGCCGATGCCCGTCCGTCGTCCAACCACGGCTCACCCTCCGGGCAGATGATGTCCACCTTGCAGCCGAACGGGCCGCCACCGCGCGCGCCGGTCTCCATATCGTCGGGCAGCGAATCCATCGGCTCGGCCGGGCTCTCATTGAGTCGGTCGGGTACCGAAGCCATTCGCATCGCGTCCCGATAACCGTGGGAGACGGATTCGATCACCAAACGCACCTGGCCCGTCCCATCGGGCAGGTAGAGTTCGATGACCCCGGCATCGCCCGGCACGGGCGGTGAGCCGAAACGCCCGGTCGATCGATTGTGGGCTTCGGTAAACGGGCCGTAGAAGTAGTCGCGATGAACCGAGACGAAATGCAATTCGGCCCCGGCGGGCAAGTCGAACTCGGAGAACTTGAAACTGAGGAACACCGCTCCCGGCGAGTCGATCCGCAATCGCCGGACTACGCCACCGTCGGAGAGAGTTTCCACCGTGGCGACCTCGAGCATGTTCACGGCGATCGGCGTTATCGTGGCCACCCGTAGCGGCACGCGATCACCGGCCCGCAGTTCGTCTTCTACGAGCAGGGCAGCCACATCGACTACCGGCATGACTCGCGTTTCGATTTGGTCGTGAGGCAATAGTTCATGAACATAGCTTTGCGGTGGCGTAAGGTCGGCGGCGAGGACGGCCCCGGTAGCCAGCAGGGCGACGACGACCGCAAGCACGGGGCGGCAAGTTTCGATGACCGTATTCATGCGTCACTTCTCTGCGAGTTCACGACTCTGGTTTTGATGACTGGCCCGTATTGTACCGTATTCCGGGCGGAATCGCTACCTGGGCGCGTCGCCCAACGGGAGCAGCCGGAGCCGTCGTTGCTCGAAACAGGCCAACGAATGAACCCCCAGATCGGGCAGGTGGGCGCACAAGCAATCGAAGTCGGCCCCCACGTCTGCGGCGGAATGGGCATCGGACCCCAGCGACACCGCTCGGCCGCCCAGCTCGGCATAGCGTCGAACGACCATCGGGCCGGGCATGGATTCCGACAAGCCGGTGCGAAGTGTGGACGTATTGATCTCCGGAATCAGATCGGCCTCCAGGCATGTGGTCAGGATTTGGTCGATCAACTCTTCCTGGCCGTTGATGACATCCTCAGTCTCGCGGAACCGATGAGTGTAGCGCTTGATGAGATCGAGGTGGCCCAGAATATCAAAGACGCGCTTCCCGTTGCGGCGATGAAGATCGCGGGCTAACCGGGTCGCCTCGAGAACCGTTTGAAAATAGAGTCGGGACACCTGGGGGACGGTCAGTTCCGCCCAATGGTGGCGCCGGTGGAACGCCTTGTCGCCTGCCCAGTGGACGCTGAGCAAGACGACGTCGAAGTCGTGCTGCTCGAGAAAGTCGAGGATGAAGTCCATTCGCTCCGGCTGGTAGCAGACTTCGATCCCCTTTCCGATGAACAGCGTATCGGCAAACCGGCGGCGCAAGTCGGTGATGGTCGCGCTGTAGGCGCGGTCGTCGTACCGGCAGGTCGGCCATTCCTCCGGGTGGGTGTCGAAGTGTTCGGTGAACGAAATCCCGCTCAATCCGGCGGCGATGGCCTGTCGAATGTTGTCGGCCGGCTCGGTCTGGCAGTCGAAGGAGTGGTGCGAATGTACGTGCTGATCGACGGGATCCATGGTGACATCGTCGCCCGCGGACGGGAGATTGTCGATTGTCCACTACGGGCCACTCACCGCGACCGATATCGAGACAGATGGTGCGAGGTCGTGACACTCGGTCGCCGGGCCCACCTGCCACGGCGGAGGGGATTCCAGAACTAGTGGCTTGCCGTTGGCGGACTCGACGATAGGCTGCGGTATCGGGTCGGCGTGCAACCGGTAGGCGCGGTGCCGAGTATGACCCGAGAGAGACCGCCCCGACGGCGGGCAACCCCCTCACTGGAGCGACACGGATGATTCCAGACTTGACCCATGGCACGGGCGTCACCTACCTTGAGTTCGAGACGCCGCTTCTACGCGCTTACAAGGAAGTAACCGCGCTGGAGGCCAATCAGCGCGAATCCAAGCGGGACGTTTCCGCGGACGTCAAGCAGTTGCGCACCCGCCTCAAGAACATGACCAAACGGATGTACTCCCACCTGACGGCCTGGGAGACCGTACTGGTGGCCCGACATCCACAGCGCCCATTGGTGACGGATTACATCCGACTCATTTGTCGTGACTTCTGCGAGCTGCACGGCGACCGCCAGTTCGGCGATGACAAGGCGCTGATCACCGGATTCGCCCGCATCGGCGGTCACAAGGTGATGCTCATCGGACACAATAAGGGCAAGGATACGAAAGAGCGTGTGGCCTGCAATTTCGGTTGCGCTCATCCGGAAGGCTACCGCAAAGCCCTGGCCAAGATGAAGCTGGCCGCCAAGTTCAAGCTGCCCGTCGTCTGCCTGATCGATACTCAAGGTGCGTATCCCGGAATCGGGGCCGAGGAACGCGGAATCAGCCACGCGATCGCGGTGAACCTGATGGAGATGTCGCGGCTGCGCACGCCGATCGTATGCGTGGTGATCGGCGAGGGCGGCAGCGGCGGGGCGTTGGGAATCGGGGTGGGCGATCGAGTAGCCATGTTCGAGCATTCGTTCTATTCGGTAATCTCGCCGGAAGGGTGTGCCGCGATTCTGTGGAAGACGGGCGACCAACGCAAGCGGGCGGCCGAGTCGCTCAAGCTGACCGCCAAGGAACTCAAGAAGCTGGGCATCATCGACGAGATCCTTTCCGAACCGCTCGGCGGCGCCCACCGCGATCCGGAATTCGCGGCTGACCAACTGAAAAAGTACCTGGTTGGTTCGCTCCGTGATCTCAAGCGGCTGAAGGTGGCGACGGTGGTCAACCGCCGTTACCAACGCATCCGCCACCTGGGGAGCTTCCACGAGTCGCCGTCCGCCAAGAGCGAAGCCAAGGCCGGCAAGTCAACACCCCGTCCACCGCTCGGATCCCGCATACCGCGAATGACCGAACTGTCCCGCCCGCGCACACAAGCTCCGCGTGTCACCCAATAGCAGCCTACTGAAAAGGTAATCCCGGCGCGTCGGGAGCACTTCGCCGGCCGTTGGTATTTCCAGCGTTGATGCACACCGGTAGCGAGGTAGCGCCATGCGCTTCAGCGTGCAGCCGCCGCCCCCCAATCGCCAATCGCAAATCGGCCATCGGCGATTCTCCCGGGGTCGCGTTACTCGGATCGGCGCTGGGGCTAGGGCGTCGATTGACGAGCTATAATAGAATTCGGGAAACCGTGGCACTTGCCAACAATGGTTGTCGATCATCCCGGCATGGCCCGCCCGGAGGAGTAGTCGCCCGCGATGCAGCCACTTGCTGATTTGTTGGCCCGGAAGCGGTGGATCCTGGCCCTGACGGTAGCGGCGGTCAGCGGGCTAGCGCTCGTCGGTGTGACCCGGCTACGCGTCGACGACGTACCTCGAAACCTATTCCGCACGGACAACGACGAGTTCGCCCAGCTAGAGCAACTCTATCGGGATTTTGGAGCAGACGACAACGATTGCATGCTCGTCGTTGTAGCGGACGAGCTGTTCGCCCCGCCGGCCGTCGCCGCCCTGCGAGAGATGGTCGCGCACGCCCGAGCGATTGAAGGCGTGCGTGCGGTGTACAGCCTGGTCGATACCATCGTTTTCGAAGCCGGCCAGCCACCGCGATCGCTGCTTCCACCCGTTAGCGCGCCGCCCGAGGAATACGCACGTGCTCGGCGCGAGGCGTTGGACCATCCGGTGCTCGCCGGACAACTGATTGCCCCGGACGGACGTACGATGCTGGTGATCGTGCGGCTGGATGAGGCCCGTATCGCGATCAGCGACATGGCTCCGGTGATCGATCGACTTCGATCGTTGGTACAACGCGTGGATGCGAGTGCAGACCTCTCTGTACGACTTACCGGACTTCCCGTCATTCGGGTGGAAATCTACCTGAGCATTCCCCGAGAGCAGGCCATCTTCATGACGGTCGGTGCGGCGTTGGGTGCGGTCATCGGGTTCGTGCTGTTCCGCAGTTGGGCGGCCATCGCACTGGTGATGATCGGCGGCACTACCGGGGCCCTCTGGTCATTAGGGGCCATGGGCTGGCTGGGACTGGAAATGAACGTGCTCAGCAGCGTTCTGCCCACGTTGGTCATGGTCATCGGCTTCACCGACGCGGTTCACTTGATTTACGATATGCGGGCCTCGAGGCGAACCGGTACACCCGCTTTAGAAGCATCATGCAACGCCATTCGCCATTTGGGGCCGGCCTGCGCACTGACCTCGCTCACCACCGCGATCGGATTCGGTTCGCTGGCCCTAGCGGGAGTTCCCATTATTCGGGGACTCGGACTCGCGTGTGCAGTCGGCGTCGGCGTCACCCTGGCTGCCGTGCTCTTGTTGATTCCGCTGCTGGCCAGCACGCGCATTGGGACGCACATTGAGCGGCGCAGCCCGTCAACGCTGGCCGTGCGCATCTCCCCGTACTGTCGGCGCTGGATGGGGACCGTAACACGGCATGGGCTGCTAATCAGCGTTCTGGGAACGATGGTCACGCTGGGACTGGTTGCTTCCGCACTTCAGCTCGAGCCGAATAGTTGGCTCACCGAAGCAGTGCCGACCGGCGGCGAGTCGGCATTGGCCATTGCCCATTGCGACGAGGCGTTCGGCGGGGTTGCGTTTGCGTCGATGGTACTGGAATGGCCCGAACATCAAACGTTGGCCTCGCCGAACGTACTTGCCTGTCTGGCCGAAATGCAGCAGCTATTCGCAGACGAATCCACGACCCGCAATCCGATCTCCGTGCAAAACCTGCTGGCCGTTCTGCCGGGGACCAGCGACGATCTGGCCCAGCGCGTACCGTTACTGCAACTCGTTCCAGAGGACGTACTCCATCGTTTCGTTCGGCCGGAGCTGAGGCGGGCGGTGGTGACGGCCCACGTGCCCGACATCGGCACCGCGGCGTTCGAGCCGGTGCTGGCCGACCTTGAAAACGGCCTTACCCGACTGGGCCAGCGCTACCCGGAAATGAAAATGAGTCTAACCGGCACGTCGCCGGTGGCGGTACGACAACTCAACGCCATGATCCGAGATCTGGCCGCCAGCTTGGGATTCGCTGCGGTAGTGATCTTCGCCGTCATGACGGTAGCGTTTCGCTCGCTGCGCCTTGGTCTGTTGACCGTGTTGCCCAACGTCTTTCCGCTGGCGGTGACGGCGGCTGTCTTGGTCTGGACGGGCCGCTATCTGCAATTGACCAGCGTGATCGTTTTCACGATTTGCCTGGGCGTCGCGGTGGACGATACGGTTCATTTCGTCATGCGGTTCCGGCGTGAGTTGCGAACCGACGACAACATCGCAGAAGCGCTGACCCGCACGTTCATGGCCGTCGGCGCCGCCCTGGTCACCACGACGGCCATCCTCGTCGCTGGGTTCAGTACCGTCTTCCTCAGCCAGATGCCGACCAACCGTCACTTCGCGGCCCTGGCATGCATCGCCCTGATCGCCGCTTTGATCGGCGACCTCATCCTCTTGCCTGCGCTATTGGCGTGCTTTGGTCGCTCGAAGACAGGCTGCAGGCCTCCGATGCATGCCCCGGAGACGGACAAGTAAGGATGAAGGATGAACGCAGAAACCCAAGCTGGATACCCGTACCAACCGAGCGCATTGAGCATGTCGTGGCTAGCCCGGATATTTCACGAGTGTGAGGTGGTTTGCGCATAGAGACGGCCTTCTCGACCTTGTATGATAGGGTTTTGACGACTCAACCATACGAAGGCAAGGAGGCCGTTCCGTGACAGAGTGTAACCGCCAATCGCTATCGTTTTCCAGTCTTGGCCGACAGAAAATCACCGCCAATTTCGACGGCGGTCGGCTG
>JADFPW010000251.1 GCA_022562105.1 Planctomycetota bacterium | reverse complement strand
CAGGCAATACCAACTCAGGCGTAGGTTGTTCGCTACGGATCAACGTCACCGGCCGATGCGAGCCACTGGCGTAGACAGCCACCAGATTGGCCGCCTGCATGGGCGTAATGCTTAGCGCCCCCTGACCGATGCCCAGGTGTCGCGCCTTGCCGGCGGTCAGCGGCACCGCCCTCTGAATCAGATCACTCGCCCAGCGATTCACTCGCGATCTGTTCTCCACCAGGCCGATGACCGTCTGGTCCCCGAAACCGGCCATGGCGAAGAACTGCACCAGCGAGTTGAACCCGACCGCCTCGCCGACTTGGTAATGGAAAACATTGCAGCTACCGGCCAGGGCTTCCACCACGTTGACCGATCCGTGGGCCTTGCGGCGGTTGGTGCCGGATATGCCCCAACACCGCCAACGGTCCGGCAGGTCGGCGAAAAGCCGACCGACGCAGTTGAAGCGGGTCTCGGGTGTGATGACGCCACTGCCCAATCCAGCCAGACAGGTCAGCGGCTTGACGATCGATCCGGGGGCAAACTGATGCCCCACCGCCCGAAAGTGCAGCCGCAGATTGACCGTGTCGCTCACCAGATCGTTGTAGTCTACGGAAAACCGCTCCGGGTCGTATCCCGGATAGGACACCATCGCCAACACCTCACGCGTTGGCACATGCAGTACCACAATCGCTCCGCTGACCGACGGGGGCTCGAGCATCGATCCAAACTCAGAATAAAGTCGCTGCTGCAAATCCAGACGGAGTGTCAAGGTGACATCCCGCCCACGCTCCGGCGAGATCTCCTGGATAATCTCGCCCTGGCGATCGAGTTGCAGCGAACCACGCCGTCCGCGGAGTTGATCCTCGGCGGCCCGCTCGACACCGCGCACTCCCCATCGATCACGACCCAGATACCGGCGCAGCGAATCCGTCTTGTTCGGATCGCTCTCCAGTGTTTCCGCAGAGACGGCGCCCATTCGGCCGGCGATGTGAACCAGAGACTCTCCGCCCGGATATACGCGCCTGGTTTCACCCTTGACGCTGACCCAGGGGTAATCCGCAAATGCTCGACGGGCATCGATCTGCTGTTGATTGTCCAAGCCGGTGAGAATGGCGTGTTCGCGAGACCCCGGCCGGGTTTGCTCGGCCAGTGTCACCACGTACCCGTGGGCCTTGGCAACGTCGAACTGCTGTTGCAGAATACGCTTGCGTTTCTTATGCGCCCTCTCCTCCAGATCAGATCGCGGCAGGGATGCGAAGTCGGCCAACTCGTTCCACATGCGGTTGAGTTCGCCGCGCAGGGCGAACTCGACTTCCTTGGCGGTGGCGCAATCCTCATAGCGATTCTGCTCGAGGCAGCGACGGACCAGCGCCTTCCAAGGCTCATGCGCGCCCTCCATGATCGCCTGGGCCAGTTCGCCGTCCCTGGACATGACCGCCGGGCCCAGTTCGTCGTCCCGAGACGGGAGAACCGCATAGTCCAGTCGGAGTTCCCACGAGGGTTCGTCGCGAGCCAGCACCCGACCGGTTCGATCTAGAATGCTGCCGCGGACGAAGGGTAGCGATTGGGCATCACGAAGCTCAGCGTCGGCGGCTTGCTGGCGGAAGTAGTCGGCGCGCAGCACCTGAAGATCCGCCAGCCGGGCCATCAGGACCGCCGCGACAATCAACAACAGGAACAGGAAACCCCGAAGACGCCGCTCAAACATGGTGTGGTCTCGTCACTCAGTGGGCTCAGCGCCGCGATCGCCTCACTCTCAACCCCAGCAGCTTGGACACTGCCAACAGGGCCGAATGCAACAGAGGCGCGAACGCGGCGGTATACACAGCCGCTCCCGCCGCCGAGAGTATCATCGCCAACCAGCCGGACGTCGATCCGCCGTGGACCACGCCGCGATAGATCAGCCAAATCGCCTGGACACAAATGGCGGGGAACAGCGTGACGATGGTCTGGGACGACAGGCTCCTGGGCACCACGAACCCACGCACCTCGACCACCAGCAGCGCCGCCACGGTGTACGAAAGGGCGACGAGCCCCTGGCGTTCGAGGCTCTGCAGATCCATGGCCAGCCCCAACATCCACGCCCCCGCGACCGCCCCCAGGCCCCGCGTATGCAGGGTGTAGAAGACGATCAGCACCAGAACCCAGTCCGGGCGCATCCCGTGCCATTCAAGTAGCGGCCCAACCCTGACCTGCAAGAGGATGGTGGTGAGCCCGAGGATGCCAAACCCGACCCACTGCATGACTGCCACCGCCGACCGAATATGGGCGTCTGTTTCGAGAGGCATGCCCGACCGGGGCGCGCCGACCGAATACCTTTGTACTCGATCTGCTCGCCTAGGTCAGGTCTCTCCCACGCAGGATCTCCTGCCTCCGATCGTCGTCAGCCGATCACCGTCGCCCCCGACCGACCTCCGCCCGCCGTTGACAATTCGACCACCTCGACTAGAGTCATCGATTCGAGTAGGCGATCGATCCGGGCCGATGGTACCCAGGCTGGGGGCGATCGGCGGTCGCATCGGGGCTCATAGCTCAGTTGGCAGAGCGCATCGCTGATAACGATGAAGTCCCAGGTTCAAGTCCTGGTGGGCCCAGTTCCTCGCTCGCCGAAGGCGAAGGCCGCCTCGAAAGGTAGGGATTGCCGTGGATTGGCCGCAAATCATTATCACCGCGTTGATGGGTGGTGTAATCGCCATGTTCATCATCCGCCGGGGCGGCGGCTGAGGGACAAAACGATCTGACTGAGCGGGTCTCAGTCTCCACTAGCCGATCGCCGAACGTCGCACTACCCGGGTCCGGTGCGAATCCCGGGGCCGTAGCTCAGTTGGGAGAGCGCCTGGTTTGCAACCAGGAGGTCGAGGGTTCGAGTCCCTTCGGCTCCAGTCGTAAATGCTTGCGAGATAAGGGCTTACCGCAAGAGTCGTTTGAAGCGCCCTCATGTGCTTGCGCCCTCGTTGGCCCGGTCGCGCCCTCTTGTCGGTCGGCCCTCTGCCCTGGCAGCCTACCGACCGGCCGCGGACACCCCGCATCCAACTCCGGCAGGTCGGGAAACGCCGGCGATCGTTCTACACCATCACGACCGGTGGGGGGGGAAACGAGACTACCTCGGAACCGATCCCGCCGCAGCACGCCAGTGCGCTGGCGAGATCCTTGGGCATGATCCCGCGCCGGCCCGAACTCCGCTGACGGTCGGCGAGGGTGTGGAGGGCTGGCTTGCGGGGACGTCCAGCTATGGCCATCCCGAATGGTTGAAGGCGTGGGCGCTGTCCGAGCGACGGCCGATCGATGTCTCGACAAGAAGCGCCTGGCCAGGGACGACAAGCACCTCAACCGACGCGGGCTCGCCATCAAGACACGCGTTCACTACCTAGCCGTCGCGTTCCGAGCAGCGCAAAACGGTAGTAAGACGGTAGCACTCGGTCGGCGCCGTTGCCTATCGGTGCCAGCCCTTGCGGGTTCTGATCTCGACCGGCCAGGCGTGTTGATCGGTCCACCACTGCGGGTCGAGCTGGTCGGGGATATCGGGTGAGAGGTTCTCGGGATAGGTGTTCAGGTCGCCGTAAAAGTGCTTCTCGTGAATGTTCAGGTCGTTTATTCCCCCGAACGGGCCGATGAGCGTATGTTCCCGTTGACGCCAGAAATAGGTCTGAATCGGGCGGTATCCCCGTAGCTCGCCGTTCCAATACCGGTCGCTCAAGTCGATAGAGATCCGTGCCACGCTGCCGTCCTGGTGCAGCACGTTGGCCGAGGGTCGCTTTCGTGAACCGTGCCGATACCCCACAGTATTGCCACCCCAGTACGGGTCGAGCACGTCGTTATCCAGCAAGGCGTGGGCGGAGAAACCGTGCATCCAGGTCCACCATCCGTCCGCAACCAGAACCCGGTTGCCCTCCCAACCGACCTGGGGGAACTTGTATCCGGTCTCCTGGGCGAGCCAGGCGCCCGAGGCCATGGGGGCCGAGATCCCATAGCTATGGTCGGATCCAGCCCCGCCGCCCAGCGGGATCGGGTAGTTGAATCCCCATTCCGTGCCACGGGCGATGTTGAGCGGGTCCGGGCGGGTATCGACCGGGCAGTACCCCACCTCCACGTTTCCGAGGTATCCGTTGGCGAACAGCACGTCGATCCACGTGCCCATGATGTTGAGGTGCCCGTCGGCACCGGAGACCGCTCCGTCGTCCCACAACGGGTAAGCTCCGTGGTCCGCCAGGCCGAAGGCAAGCGACGTGCCAAGCTGACTCAAGCGAGTACCACACACCACGTTCTTGGCCTGGCGGCGTGCCTGCTGCAGCCCGGGCAGGAGGATGGCGACGAGGAGGGCGATGATGCTGATCACCACCAGCAGTTCGATGAGCGTAAACGCGGCGGCTTGGCACGTTTGATCGCGGCGCTTCACGGTTGGCCTTCCCTCGTCGGCAGCGCTAGGGGCTCCACCGGGTTTACCGGCGCCGATCCCACTTCCTTGCTTGCGCACCTGGGGCACTGCGGCATCATCGGCTGGCGGGGCGGGTCGCCACTGGGTTCCGGCATGAACGTGTGGGCACATGCACGACACCGTTTCAGTCGCCACGCCTCCCGCTGGCCGCAACTCGAGCACGCGTAGGGAGGCGCATCGGAAACCTGCAATGTGGCGGCGAAGTCATGGCCACAGGAACGGCATTTGAGACGGGCATTGAACTCGCGGTGCGCAGTGATCCCCGGCTCGTTGCGAAGTGACCAAAAAACCAACGCCGCTCCCGCCGACAATACCGAAACGGCCAGGGCTGCGCTGCGCCACCTTGTCATACGCTCCTACCTGACGTGCCACAGCCATACTCCCGTATGGACCCGCAGCCGCGCGATCCAGTATACCGCTATATCGGGTTCCGGGGCAACCAGACAGCCATCCAACCGGGGCCGCGGTGATTCCAGGCATAATAGGGAATCGCCATCAGATCGAGCGGTTCGGAGTCGATCGCGTTGCCGTTGACGTCGAATCGCGCTGCAACGCCCCTGCCGCTCAGCACGGTGACACCGCCCAACAAGTCCGGACGGTGCCGAGGCGTCAGCGTAGCCCTGTCCGGCAGCGACACATGATTGCCGTCACAGTCGTGATCGACGGCTTCAATACAATAAACAATCGGCCCGCGTTGCAGGGCGATGCGGCCCGCGTTGGCCGCCACCTTATCGTGGCTTACCAGGCGGTGAACGACCATAGGCAGATCCAATTCGATCGTATCGCCCTCCTGCCACGTTCGGCGGATCACAGCGTAGCCGGCAGTGGGATCGGGGTCGACCGTCCGACCGTTGATGCGCAACACGACTTCCCCATTGGATGGGTCGAGGAATCGGTACAAATCGGACGGAACAGGAACCCCAATGGCCCATCCCGGTATGCGCAGTTGGACGGTGAATTCGGTGGGTCGCTCGGGCCGAACCTCGATCCGAATCCGTCCGTCCCACGGATACCGGGTCCGCTGTTCGAGCTGCACGCCCATGTTTCGCAGGGTGACCTCAGCCGTTCCCGCAACAAATAGATTGATATAGACCGCGGCGTCATCATGGGCGTAGACCATCCCCGGCAGTGACGCCATGAACCGAGCCACGTTGGTTGGGCAACAGGCGCAGTCAAACCAATCCAAACGCTCGTTGGCCCGCTGATTGAACCCGGAAATCCCGTCCGCGGCGAGTGGGTTTGGATAGAAGAATCGATCGCCGCGGAGCGAAACCCCAGCCAGAAATCCGTTGTAGAGCACGCGTTCCAGGACATCGATATACCGGGCGTCCCGGTACAACAGGAACAGACGGTGGTTCCACATTGCATTGGCGATGGCCGCGCAGGTTTCCGAATACGCGGTATCGTTCGGCAGTTCGTAGTCATCGCCGAACGCCTCGCCCGAGGCCCGGGCCCCCACGCCCCCGGTGACGTAAAGCTTCGTTGCTACGACGTTCTCCCAGAGGCGGTCGATGGCCGCCAGGTACCCGCTTTCCCCGGTCATCGCAGCGACGTCCGCCATGCCGCAGTACAGATAGATCGCCCGAACGGCATGCCCGACGGCGTCGGCCTGCTCGAGCACCGGTTTGTGGTCCTGAGCGTCGGAGCCGTAACACGCCCGTTGCTCGATGCGCCCGCGTTGGTCGAGGAAGAACTGGGCCAACCTCAGGTAGCGTCGGTCGCCGGTGGCTCGGAAGAGGCGAACCAAGCCGATCTCCACTTCCGGATGCCCGGGCGTGGCGTGGCACCTGCCGGGACCGAAGATCGCATCGATGTGGTCGGCGAACTTCGTGGCGACGTCGAGCAACGCCGCCTTGCCCGTGGCCTCGTGATGGGCGACGGCCGCCTCGAACAAATGTCCGGCACAATACAGCTCATGTTTGGCACGAAGGTCGGTCCACCGTCGGTGCGGGGCGACGAGCGTGAAATACGTATTCAGGTAGCCGTCAGGTTGCTGGGCGCCTGCGATCCTGGTGATCAATTCATCCAAGTAGCGAGCGAGCTTGGAGTCGGGCTGCCGACCCAAGATGTACGACGCACCTTCGATCACCTTGTAGAGATCGGAGTCGTTGTAGACCAGCCCCTCGTGCTCGCCGTTCATCGTGCCGGCGGCCCTGGCAAAGTTGGCCATGCGTCCGGTTTGATCGCACTTGTCCAGGGCATGCGGAATCGTCACCTCCGCATTTGCTTTGAGCCTCGGCGACCAGAATTCGTCGTCGATCTGCACCCTCGTCATTGGGACAGGCGTGAGCACGTGTTATCCCCGTCCAAGTTCCGGTTCCTCACGCGGTGACGAGCCACGGGCAGCCGAGCAT
>JADFPW010000250.1 GCA_022562105.1 Planctomycetota bacterium | reverse complement strand
TGCGATCCTGTCGGCCTGCAGCAATCATCAGCCGATGGGCTACGGCGGCGCTCCGGGCGGATGGTCGCCGGGTGTGGCTCCAAAGGCGCGAACCGTCGCCGAGCCGATAATCCTGCCGGAAACATTTTACGCGGCTGGGCAACTCTTCGAGGCCCAGGGCTTGCTGAACAAGGCGGCCATTCAGTATCGCAAGGCCGCGGCGGTGAACCACACCTACGCCGCCGCCTACGATCGACTGGGCGTCATGCTCGGCCGGCTCGGAAGGCACCCCCAGGCGGTGGAAGCGTTGCAGACAGCCGTCAAGCTGAATCCGGAGTCGGCGGCGTTTCACAACAATCTGGCGTTCGAGTTCGTCCTGCTGGGTCGATGGACCGAGGCGGAAACAGAGCTCCTACAGGCCATCGTCTTGCAGCCGAACTTCGATCGAGCGCACGTCAATTTGGGCGTGGTGCTCGCAAACCTCGAGCGATACGTCGATGCGTTGACGGCGTTCCGAAGCGTGGTGGCCGAAGCCGATGCCTATTACAACCTGGGTCTGCTACTGTGCGGGCAGCATCGCTACGCGGACGCTGCCAGCGCGTTCGAGCACGTGATTTCTCTCAACTACGAGTTTTCGGCAGCACATGTGCAGTTGGAGAAAATCGGCCCGAAGCTCGCCCTGACCAACTCCCTCGAACCGCGGATGACCATTCCTTTTGAAACGATGGCCACCCAAGCGACTACCGAAGTCGTGGAGGAGACGCTCCCGGTCACGGAGTCGCCGGTCGTGGTGGTGGAAACATCCGCGGATGCAGACGTGGTGCCCGACACGACGATCATCGGTGGCCCGACCGAGGTCAGTGACACGACCACCCAGACCCTGCTAGCCGCTGATACGGACTTCACTGTGGAGGGGGAAGGACCGGTCGATGCGGACGCGGAGTCGCTGGTTTCGCTGACCTACGATCCGACGATCGACTCGCCGTCCACGATCGGCGAGACGGAGATCATGACCGACTCGACCCCGGAGGCGGCCTCGCTCGACGACGCGGTTCCCGCGCAGCATGCGGGGCGGACGGTGATGTTCTCGACCGTTGATGGTGAGGCGGATCACACGCTGTCACCGACGGATGAGCCGCTGGATGGGGATTGGGATTGCTTCAACGGCAGCGAGTGGAGCTTTCCCGCGGATTCGCAGTGGCCCTTCCCTGAAGGCTATCAATGGACCACCCCGGTCATTCATCAGCTGTTTTACGACCTGGACATCGAGTCGCCGGCCGAGACCACCGAGTCCCGGCAGATCGAGCTGGAGAGCCTGACCGACGCCCCTCCTGATCCCGTCGAAGCGGCTGGTTCCGCCCAACCGTCCGCGGGCGGTCCTGCAAGCGTGACCTCGTGGAAAGGCGACGACTCGCTCGAGATGCCCGAGCCGGAATGGTACCGCCGAGCGGTGGGGCAGACGGATGACGCCGAGTAGGGCCGCCACGTCCAATCGATTGCCCCAACGCGTGGTCTGATTTCGCTGCCGATCGACGCTCGGCCAGCCTCCCCGGCCTGACGAACGACCGAGCGCCAGTCCGCCAAATGACCTCATGCATGTTCATTTCCTAGGTGAGCCGGACAACGGGATTCGGCCCTCTTCTCAATGGGCCCGCGCCCTATCGAGCCTTGGCCTCGACGTACCCGTCTCAGCGGAGCCCGAATGGGATCGCCAGGCCTGGCACGAGGTCTGCAATCGCTGCGACGTGATTCACCTGATCACGTATAGCCAAAACGATCACCGCCTGTTGAGAAAGCTGTGGCAAGCCCGCAAGCGCGGGGTGGCCCTGGTTCGAACCTGGGTCGGTTCGGACTGCCTCTGGGCTTTGCATCACCGGCCGACGCGGCGATTTGCTCATGATCTAGCACGACTGGGAACCCTGCAGCTTACCGTAGCCGACCACCTGACGGATGAACTCGCTCAGATCGGTTTGCCGGCGAGTACCATACCCTCCATCGCCCCGGGATTGGTGAGCGAAGGTGATCCTCCGCCATGGCCCGAGCGGTTCAGCGTCCTTTGCTATTTGCCGAGCAGGCGACGTGTGTTCTATGGCGGAGCGATCTTCGACGGCCTGGTAGAAGCGTTCCCCGAGGTGGACTTTGTGGTCTTGTGCGACGGCGAGACCGACTACCGTGATCGTCCGAACGTCACCTCCATCGACCACGCGGACAACATGGCTGCCGTGGTGGCCCGCTGTTCGGTGCTGGTTCGTCCCGCCATGCATGATGGCATGCCGAAAATGGTGCTGGAAGTCTTGTCACTGGGACGCCAGGTGATCGCTTCTCACGAGTATCCGCATTGCCATTGTGCCCATCACCCGCAGGAGTACGCCGAGATTTTGCGGGCCATACAGCGCCAACCGCAAATGAACGTGGACGGATGCCGACATGTGCGAACCACATTCGCCGTCGAGCGGACCATAGGCGTTTTCCTGGATCGATTGTTGTCGCAGATCAAGCACGACCGAGCCGACCGGAGGCGCCTCGGGCGACGTCAAGCCATGGCCATGGCCGTTCGCCGTCCGGGTATGTTCACCGGCTGGTCAGCCACCCCGCCCCGTGTGGCAGACCTGCCGCAGGAGGCTATCGCCCTCCGAGGAGCCTTGCAGGGACGCGGTGGTCCGATCACCCCCACGGCGGGTGACTCCGACGGGCATTGGATGTCGGGAAAAAAGAGACGGCAGGCCCGATCGATGAGCCGATCGAGCCTGCCGTGATCTACATAGCAACTGTGTCGCGTATCGTCAGTCCGAATCTAGACTAGCGACGACGACGCAGCAGGGCGAGCCCACCGAACGCCACCAAGGCGAGCGATGCGGGCTCAGGGATGAAGTTGATGTTGAAGGGGTTTCCTTCGCCACCAACGCCCGGATCCGAGAAGCCCCCGATGATGTTGTCAAAACCGAGGCCCCAAACGTAGGCGTCGAACAAAGGACCGGCCGAAACGATATTCGGCTTGCGAGCGCCCTTCTCGAACGTGACCGGAACGCTGCCGTCCTCCGACATACCATTGTGGGTAAGCACCAGGGTATCCAACACGTAAGTGCCCGCACCCCAGTTCGTCTCCGGCTCAGGGCCGCTGCCCATGATCAGGCCGTATTCCAGTCCTGACTGATTATGGGAAATGTCGAGGTTCGCGGGGAATGGGTCGTTAACGACGTCCCAAAACGCGCTGCGGTCATAGACCGTGCCGATTCCGTCGATCACTCCGGTCACGTCGACTTCACCATTGGCATCGTTGTCGTCGTCGTCCAGGAACACGTTGGCGAACGCGAACCCGCCGAACGCATCCTCATCCATTTGACGGATGATGAGCATGAGCGACATGTTGCCCGAATCGCCCGGGGCCAGAGTAATCTTGCCGCCTCCATCGTCCGCTTGCAGGGACAGAAGGGCGGCATTCGCTCCGCTCGCCATTATTCCAAACAAAGCCAAACCCAGTAAAACTTTCCTCATCTTTCGATCCTCCTCAAAAACTCAATAGGACTCTCATTCCCAAGCTGCGAGGCCGATACGATACGCCTTTTCACAGCCGCCTGATGCGGGTCAACCGAAAGCACAAACCCGCTCAGATTCACCAAGAAAACTAAAACCTGTTACATCAGGCGAACAAGACGCCGACTTCGATCCAGTCGGCTCGGACTCGCCCTCTGCGTTCCGCTCTCTCCGCTCGGCACCCTCCTTTCCGCATCACAGCTCGGACCGAGTCTGACGGATGGCTCTCGCCACAAGTCGTTATGACCTGTCGCGGCGGGCCACGCCGTTGCCGTCTGTGTCACGTCCCTCTCTGGTTGCTTCTCAAACCATCCTCTGTTCGCTACGGACAAGGCCCGAAGCGAGCCAGCACAAATCCCGAGTCCAGCGGATCGACGACCCCGTCGCCGTTCTGATCCGCGGCATCGCAGCCTTCATCGCCGGTGCCTACCGGACACCCGAAGCGAGCCAGGACAAATCCGGAGTCCAGCGGATCCACCACACCGTCACCGTTGGCGTCTCCTTCGCACTCCGCGTCCGCAGTCACCTCAATCGTCAGGGAGGAGGACGCACCGGCCACCGCCGCTTCCACGGCGAAGATCGGACCCAACTCACCCAACGTGATAACATTCGCAAACACATCGGACAGCGACAACGTGTACGTGCCCTCGGTCATCGGCATCATCACCGTACCCACCGCCAGCACGACTTCGCTGTGGCCCACGCCCAATGGAACGAATCCCCCGTCACCGGGAAACGGCTCGAACGGTTCGGCGTCGGGATCGTTGGCGATGGTGTTGCTCGCTCCGCCGATCTGGACCAGGTTGTCCCCGATGGGCGTGCCGCCGTAGTTGTTGTCGTAGCCTTCGTTGCGACTGAAGTTGTCCATGACTTCGTCGCCTTCTATCACCGTCGCCAACTCGCCCAGATTGACGGCGTCCGGACCGGCCATTCCCAAGTCCACGCTGAAGAAAGCGAGACCGTCGTTATCGGCGTCGCTATCCAGGATCGCCCGGATCTCGAAGTCCACCGTGGCGCCCGGTGCAACCGTTACCGTTGCATTCCCCGCCGACGTCACCGATACATCCACCGTAGCGGCCACCGCCGCCGAAGCTACTGCCAAACCCGCGATTACGCATGTCGCTCTGATCATCGTTTGCTTGCCTCCAGAAAGGTCTTCCTCGAACCCATCTGGGCATTCTGGCTCGCCCCACCGCCTCCGAGCGGCGTCTCGAGCCACACTGCCCCCAAAACTCGTACTCCACCGTACTGGAGGAGTCGAACCCCGGGACGCCAACGCGCGAAGAAACTCCTCGCCGCTGGCCGCCAAACGCATCGCCGCCGATGAGCATCCGCCACGCCGCGGCAGAACCGCAAAGCCCAGGACGCTCGCACGCCAAAAGGTGCTGTTTCTTCGCAAAGAACGACGCACCACACGCACGACAACGAAAACAGGCTGAAAGGGAAATCCAGACTCGATGGGTGGGCTTCCCTCTCTCTCCTTGCCTCTCCCCAAAGGATAACCGGTCCACCCAGGCGTTTCAAGACCTCTTCCAGGAAAAAATACATGGATTTTCGACCGGCCGCCGGGAGCACCTGATCCAGGGTCGATCCGAGGCCACTCGACGCCGATTCCGGCGACAATGGATCTGGGTCAGCGGGTCAATGACCTTACCGGAACCGGCCCGGAGAGGCCGCCAGAGGCTCCCACTGACCGAGATACGCCGCCAACTGCCGTCCACTCGCCCGAGAATCCCGAACCCAACGGCGAAATACCGATGCGCCTCGGATTCGCGGCGCCGAGGTCGCCGCCGGGATGCTGGGAGCGAGCCTAGCCCTTTTTCATAGGCGGATTGTTGGCCCCAGCGACGGATTGTTGCAGCCACGGGGCGTTGGTAGGATGCGCGCGGCGATGCGGCTGGCAACACGGAAATGACCCCAGGAAAAATCACGCGAAGCGTTCAAGGCCTCAACCGGCTGCGAAAGATAGCCCAAGTGCTGACCCGGCATGGTTTCGGCCATGTCGTGGATCGGGTTCACCTGGGCCGTCTCGTGCCAGTGGCCAAGCTTTGGCAGCCGGCCAGGAAGCCCGCGTTGCAGGACAGCCCATTATCGCTGGGTCAACGCCTGGCACGGGTGTGCGAAGAGCTGGGTCCGACTTTCGTCAAGCTCGGACAGATGGTCTCAACGCGAGCCGATCTCGTACAGCCCGACATCCTCGAGGGACTCAGAGCCCTCCACGACCGAGTGGCCCCGTTCGCATCCGACGTCGCCGAGAGCATCATCGCCGATCAACTCGGCACCCCGGTTTCGCAGCAATTCTCGAGCTTTGACACCAATCCGATTGCCTGCGGATCGATCGGCCAGGTACATCGGGCGGTTACCGGGGACGGGCGCGACGTTGTGGTGAAGATCCAGCGCCCCGGAATTGGCGAGACGATTCGGGCCGACATGACCGTCCTCGGGTGGCTGGCAGAGGCGTTGGAGCAATGGGTACCCGAGAGTCGACCGTATCGCCCGCAGCAGTTGGTCGAGGAGTTCGAGCAGGCCATCCTCAGCGAGCTGGATTACTCCAACGAGGCGGCGACCACTGAGCGTTTCAGGCGGTTTTTCCGGGACGACGGCCCCATCGTCATTCCCGAGGTGTGTTGGGAGCTGTCCGGATCGAAGGTGCTGACCCTCGAGGCGATGACGGGGACGAAGGTGGACGCCCTGTCCGATTCGGCTGACGGTGGGTTTGATCGCAAGCTGATCGCGTCCCGGCTGGTGGAGGCGTATCTGCGTCAGTTTTTCGAGTTTGGTGTTTTTCACGCCGATCCGCACCCCGGCAACCTGCTGATCAACGCCCCAGGTCGGATCACCCTGATCGATTTTGGCCAGGTGGGGCTCATCAGCGACGAACGGGCTGACCAGTTGCTGGTTCTGCTTCTCTCGTTCGTTTACCAGGAGCCGGCTCTGGCGGTCGATGTGCTCGGTGAGATGGGTGCCCTGGGTGCCGAAACGGACAACGCCCAGTTGCAGCGGGCCATTCGCGTGCTGGACAACAAATACTACGGCCAACCGCTCAGCCGAGTGGATCCGACCGAGCTCTTTCAGGAGAGCACTGAAATCATGCGGCGTCATGCGGTGACCATGCCGCGCGATATTGTGCTGCTGATGAAAGCCCTGACGACTGTATGGGGCGTTGCCCTGGCGCTCGATCCCCAGCTCAACCTCATGACCACGCTTCGCGGCAGGATCAAGGCGCTCGTCCGAAGTCGGCTGAGCCCCCGGCGCGTGG
>JADFPW010000249.1 GCA_022562105.1 Planctomycetota bacterium | reverse complement strand
CGTGGGGGAAAGGGGGCTTTCTACGCCGACCACGGCGGACCATACCGCCAATCCGACGATCGTCGCACACTACACCGACTGGCAACGCTCACGTCGCCTCATGAAATATGCGGGCGGAGTGTTCGCCGATGCCGGCCTGGACCTCGACCGCCTCAGGGAACATTGTCAGCAGACCGGTTCGGTGGTCGGATTCGACGGTACCCGTTCGATCGACAACGGCGAGCTGCTATCGCTGGACGTGGATATTCTGATCCCCGCTGCCATGGGTGGAGCCATTACGAAAGCCAGCGTCGAGCAGGTCAACGCTCGGCTCGTTGTCGAGGCCGCCAATTCGCCGGTCACGCCGGAGGCCGACGAGATTCTCGAACGGCGTGGCGTGACCGTCGTTCCGGATATCCTGGCCAACGCAGGCGGGGTTACGGTCTCCTACTTCGAGTGGGTGCAGAACCTGCAGCAGTTCCACTGGTCACTGGAGAAGGTCAATACCGAACTCGAGCAGCGCATGGTCGCCGCGTGGCAGCGGGTCCATCAGCGTCACCAGGACGACCACATTACGCTGCGCACGGCGGCGTATGTCGAGGCGATCGACAAGGTCGCCGCCGCCACGCGCTTGCGCTTCTGATCTGGACGCCCGACCTCGGGTGCCTGGCGGTTGCGTGCCGACTGAGACCACGGCCTGGAGTACCAGACCGTGCCACCCCCGCCGGGCACTTAGTTGGTGGCCACGGTCAGCGTCATGGTGTCGAGTGCGACGACGTCACCCGCGCCTGCCCCATCGTTGAATACGATCGTCAATGAGGCAATCGTCACATCGGCTGGAGCCTCGAGGTTAAAGAATCCAGCGGGATCCCCCCGGGTGATGGTGGCCACCGACGCGATTGGATCCCCGATCTGGACGTCGGCGGCATCGCGCGCCGTGATCGTCGCGCCGGTCGATCCCGATTGAGCAAAATAGAACATCACACCGGTCACGGCCAGATCGCTGAACGTGATGGTCGACGGCGAATCCGCCGGATCGACATTCCACGAGGAGACCTCGTCTCCATAGAGTGGTTCAATTCCGCGCGTGCCGACGTCACCGCCCACGAAGCTGATGGAGCCGCCACCGATATCGAACGTGACCGGCCCCTCGCCAAGGTCGACGTCGTTCCCCTCGAAGCTGATGGTGCTCAAGGTAGTGCTGCCCCCCCCCATGTCGCCGTCGTCGTTGTCGTTCATGTCGTCGGGGACGTTGTCGTTCATCATCGAATCATTGTCGTTGCCCGTGCCACCCGAGTCCGGGCATCCAGTGATCAGCAGTGAAATGGTCAGGATTGCAAACAGTGTCGTCAAATTCCGCATGATCCACGCTCCCTCTCGTTATGATTGAAGTTTCTCTCTCACGTTTAGCGGCCCGCCAAGCGGGTGAGTATACTGATTGCGTCGTCCCACGCCAGCACGGGCTGCAACATTCCATACTGGCCACACGATTCAGCCCGGATTCTTCAACAGGCGGCCGGCGACCCGATCAGGGGCTGATAGCGGACGGATTTGCAGCTCGCATTCGGCCGAAAGCGTAGACATTCACCCGCCCGGCACCGAGCTGGCTGGTGACCAACAGCACGTAGGAGGGCTCGAAATCGGTAGGAATCCAGGCCGCGTAGCGTTCCAGGGGGCCGGTGTCGATGCAAATGTCGGCGGCCAAGTTGGTGGCCCCCGGTTCGTCCCCGGGACCGCCGAACAGCATCAGAATCCGCCCCTGCTGATCGAACATGTGCACCCGGTTGAACAAGGCGTCGGCGACGTAGATGATCCCGTCCGGCCCGACGGCGATACGTCGTGGGCGAGCCATGTTGCCGGCCGTCTGGCCGGGCTGCCCAAACTGTCTGACGAACGCACCGGTCGCGTCAAACACCTGGACTCGACACAGCAGCGAATCCACGACGTACACCTGTCCATCGCGATCGACAGCTACACCGGACGGCATCAGAAACTCACCGGGTTCCTGTCCACGGCCTCCAATGGTCCATCGATGGGCACCGTCACCGATAGCGTAGGCATGGACGTTCCATCCGCCGGCGTCTGCGACGTAGACCGTATCATCACCCACCGCTACCGAGACCGGCTTGAACGAGTCGGCCGGGTCGTCGATGAGATTCCGCACGAACAGATTGTTGGCGTCATAGACCAAGACCTGTCCGCGACCGGCGTCGGCGACGTATCGATTCCCCATCGCGTCCACGTCCACATCTAGCGGTTTGCTGGGCGAGTTTGCCCCCTCGCCGAGTCGGCTTCGTTGTCCGTCGGTCAGGCTGACGCTATGCACGCAGTTCTGCTGGGTATCGCAGATCAGCACCTCGTCGTGCCATATCTGAATCCCGAACGGTTTGACGGCCGACGAACCGGGGTGCTCGGAGGGGCCGTACAGGTATCGCCTCAGCCAATTGCGGGACTGTCCACCCGCGGTCATCTCTTCCAGGGTGCCCAGGAACACGACCCGCGGCTCATCGGGCGCTGCCGGGTAATGAATCGTCTCACTCGTCGATAGCGGTGGTCCGGACGGTGTCGCTGCGCAACCCGAGACGAACGCCCCGGCCAGGACGAGTATCGGGGCGACTGTCCCCACGGCCTGGAGTACCAGACCGTGCCACCCGTCCGGGCCGCCCCTTCTACAGTTCACCACGGGCGGACGGCGTGCTATTTGTTGTGGCAGGCTTGGCAAAGGTTGCTCCGCTGGTTGGACTCGACAAGCATGTAGTCGTTGCCCGATTCGTCATGCACGTCGTGGCAGGAGATGCACTCGACCTGTCCGTTCGGCAGCCGGATCGTGTTCCGGGCTCTGACCAAACTCTTGGGCCAATAGCCCTTCACACCGTCGGGATAAGCGACGCCGATGGGATGATCCCCGCTCAGGTCGCCGCCCTCGCCGATTCGAGCCCGCTTCGAGCGGATGGTCACGTTTCCGGTGATTCCGCCATAGCTGTCCAGGGCAGTGCTGCCGTCGTGGCAGCTCAGGCACACCGCGCTGGCTGACCCCACCCCGCCCACCTTTTCACCACGGGCGACGAGGTACTTCTTGTCGGGATCGACCGATCGCGCCCACAGTGGCGCTCCCTGCGTCGGCGTGGCCTGGTGGGGTACGTGGCAGGGCAAACAGAGTTGCTCTTGGCTCCATCCGTCGGCGCTGAAGTCATGTTTCGAGTTGCGCACACCGGCTCCTACCGCCACCGCAGCCGCGGCGGCGAATCCTCCCAGAACAGCGACGGTGACGACGGCATTGGGTGGAATCTTGGTCATGGTGGTATCTCTTCTCAATGGATACTACGGATACACGAAATTCACGTGTGTCACGTCGTGGCACACCAGGGTACAACTGCCGCTCATGCGCCCGGTGTCCATGTAGCCCAGGCGAGGCGTGAAATCAAACGGGATCGGCCGGACCACCGACAGATCGAAGTTGATCAGGTTGCTGAACTCGCTAGCGCTTCCTTGGCTAGCGCTGATCCCGTGGGCATCGTGACAGACCGAACACGGTGCCCGCTGCCCCACCACGTGCAATCGGTGCAGGGTGAAGCTCTCGTTGCCCAGGATGCTGCTACGATCATGACACCGGTAGCACAGGGCATAGCTCTGCTCCGACTCGCTGGTGAAATCCTTGGTGCTGTAGTTGGCAATCAGCAACGGCTCGTACCGGGATCCGTGCGGTCCATCGGGGCCGGTGCCGCCGGCCAAACGCGATTGATCGCTGTTGTGGCAATCCGTGCAGCTAATCATCGACGACGGAGTCATCGGGGCCAACAGGCTGGGTACGTCACGGCTGTTTCGGGGCCGCAGGATTGGATGAAACGACGGATTGTTCGGCTGAAACTCCAGCCGCGTGTTGGTCTGGGTGATCTGTCGGCTGATGGTCGAGGCAGGTCGGTTAATGTTGTCGCCGTGGCACTTGAAGCAGATCTGGTAGGTGTAGTAGGCCCGATCGGTCGGCGCGCCGGAGGCGGTCAACCCGGAAACCCCGACGCTCTCGGGTGGCACGGGCGGCGGGGTCGATGGATTGGATGAGACCTTGAGCAGCCCGGCCCGTGCGGCGTGCGGGTTATGACAGTCCACGCACTCGACGTGCCGTTGCATAGTCAGCGGGTGCTCCTGCGGATCGTGAACGCCCCGTTGGTTTGTGCCCCGATGGCCGGAGAGCTTGCGAATCTCGCCCAAAATGTTCGTCTTGGCTACGTTCCCGTTGTGGCAGTTCAGGCAGTTGCCCTCCTCGGTTCGGCTGCGAAGCAAACGCTCGGGCTGTCGGGCCGAGTGAATCTTGTGGCAGTTCAGGCAGGCGTTTTCGGCCACGGTGGCGTACTTGAGTGGATCGGTGGGGTCCACGATCCGCCCGGGTGTTTTGGCGTGGCTCAACGAATGGCTGGCCAATCGCCAGCCGGCCATGTCGTGGCAGGTCACGCACATCGCCCCGCCGCGATCGGTGATTCTCAGGAAATCGCCCAGCTCGTTGTCGTGCGGATCGTGACAGGTCGTGCAGTGAAACTCCCCGTGCTCGCCCAGCAGCAGCTCCCGGCTGATTACCTCCGGCGTGCGGAGTTGCGGATCGATCGACCCCAGTGCCCGGTCGTAGCGGAAACCGATGGGATGATCGTCGGACAGATCGTTGCCCAGGTCGGCCGGTCCACCGGGTATGGTGCGCGAAGTCATGGTCACCGCATCAATGTCCGGGCGCGACAGAAGATTTCCCAGAGCGATGGAGCCGTCATGGCAACTGAGACACATCTTGGACGGACCCGAGGGTTGGCCAATCCGAGCGTCCACCGTGCTGCTGTCGTAGATGCGATAATGCGTCCGGGGGAAGTCCCTGTTCCACAGCGCTGCGTTCGGCTGAGCGTTGTGCGGGGTATGGCAGAAGATGCAGACCTCCTGCTCGCTCAACGCCCGCACCGGCCCCGGCCCGCGGGCGGATAGATCGTGCTGCGAATTGACGATCGAGTCAGCCTGAACCCTGGTTCCGAGCGAAACCGCGCAGGCCGCCAGCAACGCCAATACCATCCGGCGACTCGTGCCGCCGGGTGCCACTGGTGGCTTGCCCACCAGTGCTTTTCGGTCGCCCACCCGTACCCGGATACGTATCGGTCCCAATTCGCAGGAAGGAGTCGAGGCGAATCCAGCGTTCTCGCTCGGCGTGGAACCGCGCGAACTGAAGTTCGCGGCTCGCCCGGTGTTCGTATTTTTGCTTAGATACACTGTCCACGCCCCCATTTCCGACGAGGTACTGCGACCTCTTCGACCTCGGCAAGTTGCGTTAGGTCCGGCAGGTACTGATAAACCGCAATGCGGTGATGGTAAGCGTCCGCTACCCAGATCCGATTCTGTGCATCAATGGCCAACCCAGCCGGCAACGATAGCGATCCCGCCGCCGAACCCGGTCCGCCGAAGGCGATCAGCAGTTGTCCCGCCGCGTCGAAGATCTGCACATTCTCGAAATGGGCATCCACCACGTAGACGTGGCCGTCGGTGTCCACCGCGATTCCCTTGGGCAGCGAAAAGTCGCCGCTCCCGTCGCCGCGCTGTCCGAATCCGCCTTGCAGGCTGCCCGAAAGATCAACTCGCTGCACCCGACAGTTCAACGTGTCGGTGATCCACAAGCTGTCCGGCTGTTGAAACGTCAGGTGCGCGGGGCGGTTGAATTGCCCCGGCCCGGTGCCCGATTCGCCGAACCGAGCTATCTCCGCTCCTGACCGATCGAGCACCACGCACTGATCGGTGGCGGAATCCAATACGTAAAGGGCATCCCGACTGGGGACATACACGATGCCCGTCGGGCGAGTCAGTGCATCGCCGCCGAGTCGTCGCATGAACTGTCCAGCCCGGTCATACACCAGCACGCAGCCCAACGTCGAATCGGTGACGTAGATCGCCTGCGGCGAGACCGCGACCCCGACCGGGGCTATCAATCGCTGATCGCCTGCCTGCCACAATCGCCGATGTTCGCGGGTTTCGAGGTTCAGGATGTGAACGATCCCCGAGGCCGGGGAGGTGACAAACACCTCGTCCCCCTGGATGACGATCGCGTGCGGCGTGCCGAGTCGATACTGCGGCTTGGGTCCGCGGAACGCCGACCAGAATGATTCGGCCCCCGATCGACCGGGCTTGAGATCGGCCCCGCCGGCGATGGCCCCGAGGTACTGAATGCGGGCCTGTTGCGGCGACGCCGGCCACGCGATGGGCGGGTCCATGGGCTCGAAGATCACCCCCGGCGGTGTAGCACAACCAGCCAGCACGATCAGAACCATATAGGTGGTGACGATCAGCGGTCGCACAAACTACCTCCTGGCCAACAGGTTACCAAACTCCCGCCGGACGCGCAGCCAAATGCCGAACCCATCCTGTCGATCTTCCTCGATGTTGAGCAGATCGTACTCGGCCGACAGATCCACGGTCAGATCCCCGATCTGATACTCGACCCCCGCCTCGACGTCCACGCCGGAGGTGTGCCCGTCTACCGAATCGGTCTCAAATCGGTACGCGGTGGACATCCACCAGGTCAGATCGCGACTCAGGGTGTACCGATGGTGCATTCCCAGGTCGAGCAGGGATACGTTGCGGTCGTCGAAGCCGCCCTCGAAAAAGAAACGCGAAAACGCCGCCGTCATTCCCAGGGTATTTCCGGGCTTGCGCAACACGTCGAGATCGCCGTTCAGATGAAACGCGACGAACGGCTCGATGGAATCGTCGAAGATCTCGTACTCGGCCGACGCCCCCCACCGATCCCGGTGATACTTGAGTCCGATGCGGTGACG
>JADFPW010000248.1 GCA_022562105.1 Planctomycetota bacterium | reverse complement strand
CTCCTTGGCGATGATGCACGCATCGACCAGCCTCTTGGCCACCTTTCGGGCTGCATGTTTGGTGTTGGTAAAGACGATGGCCAGTTTGGGATTTACCGTCTCGATCAGCACCTTCAACAGGCGGGCCTTGTCGCTCGCGTTGACCGGACAATACAGCTGATCGACCTCGTCGACCGTCAGCGTGTCCCGCGAGACGTCTACGTCGACGGCGTCGCGCATGTATTGGTTGCCGAGGCGCTTGATCTCCTCGTTAATGGTGGCCGAGACGAACACCGTTTGGTGAACACTCTTGACGTGCGAGAGAATGTAACGAATGTCGTCGCGGAACCCGATGTCCAGCATGCGATCGACTTCATCGAGGATGACGTACTTGATCTCGTTGAGACGCAAGTACCCCCGGCGCATCATGTCCATCACTCGCCCTGGGGTGCCCACTACGAAATGGTGACGCTTGCCGAGCTGGTGGACCTGCGTGCTGATTTTCTGACCACCGTACACGGCCACGCAACGCAGGTCGGTAAAAGCGGCCAAACGGGTGATCTCGCCAGCGACCTGGACGGCCAGCTCCCGGGTCGGGGCCAGGCAGATGGCCTGCAACCGGCCGTGCGGATCGATGCCTTGCAAGGCCGGCAGCCCGAAGGCGGCGGTCTTTCCCGTACCCGTTCGGGCCTGTCCCTGGACGTCCTTCCCCTGCAATATCAGGGGGATGAGGTGCTCCTGAATCTCCGACGGGTCGACGTATCCAACCTTGGCCAAGGCCTTGAGGAAACGGACTTCCAGGCCCAGATCAGCGAATTTTTGTGGCAGTTCTTGTCGTTGGTGCATTGGCTCTCGTGTAAACCTGAAATCAAATGGCGTGGTGGCAACGCCCCGGCCATCCTCCCGGGCCGCTGCTGCCCTGTCAAGGGATGGTCGAGTGGACCGTCTCGGGGTTCGGTGGCGCAATCGGCGGGCTGAGGGTTCAGGGTAACAGGGTGAAGGGCAAAGCGCTTAGGGATCAGGATGCGACGGTCTGCCTATGAGACATTCACCCCGAAGCGTGGGCGGTGAAAGGGATTGTCCACCATACATTCGCCCCGGAGAAACTATGAAAGCCGGATCCCCTGGACACCGGTTCGGGCTCGGTGGCCCATGTGTCGACGGGCTGATCGCCTGAATCGCCCAAATGCTTAAAGGAGACCCGGCAGCACGTCAAGCGGCTTCGCAGTACGCCAGGGGTCGGGCCGCGCCTGAGCGAAGCGGCGGTGGGGATCATCACGCACCGATCGTACCGGCGGCGATCCGCATCGGTTCAAGAACGGCCGGCAAGTGGCCGCCTACGCCGGGTTGGTTCCGCGTGTATTCCACTCGGGCAAGATGGATGGGAAGGGAGGCATCACCGGGGCGGGCAATCGATGTCTGTGATCGATCCTGGTGGAAGTCAGTTGGTTGGGATTGAGAACCAACCCCTGGATGAAACAGGTTTTCGATCAAGTGTGTCGCAGGTGCTGCTCGCGGCGGACAGGGCAACGAGTAGCGGGCAGGGCAAGTCGTTGACCTGCCCCACCTGGCTCCCAGCGGCAGTGAACTTCCGCCGATACTGTCACGAATCCCCTGGGACGCTTTTGCCGCAGGCCGCCTCCCGCTATGATGCGGTGGATCGGCCGACCCCTTGGAACCCGAAGCGCGACGCGCGGCGCGCCATGTCGGTATCCTGTCCGCGGGCAGCCAACGGCACCCTCGTGGATGTGATGAGGCCGAGGAGAGCAGACAGTCATGGGAAATCGTGAATCGTGGATGGTCCTGGTCATCCTCACTCAGGTGATCAGCCTGGGGGCAGTGGGGTTCTCCGCTGACGAGCCGCCCGTCTACCCGTCGGCGAAGGTGGTGGTGGAGCAGGACACCTTTGACCTGGGCAAGATCAAGCAGGGCGTGGAAATCAGCGTCACGTTTGTGATCGGCAACGAAGGCGACGGCGATCTGGAGATCCACGCCATCAAACCGGACTGCGGATGCACGATAGCCACCCTTTCCAAAGCGCAGCGCCTTGTTCCCCCCGGTGGTAGCGTGCCCCTGGTGGTGACCTTCAACTCCAAGGGACGTTTTGGGGTCCAGGATCGCATTACTCAGGTTTCCACCAACGACCGAAACCATCCCATCGTCGAACTCACCTTGAAGTGCAACGTGGTGACCACCTACGTCATTCGCCCGTCGCCGTCGGTCACCTTTCGCAACGGCCGACGCGGGAAGGAGATTAGCCAGCGACTCAAGCTGTTGCCCGGTGACGACAACAAGCGGCTGGAACTGCTGGGCATCGTGATGGCCGACCCCGGCATTCGGTGCAACGCCGAGCCGCTGGTCGAGGGCGATCGCTACGGTCACCTGCTCCGGTTTGTGGTGGATGACGACGCCCCCATTGGTGACATGGTCACCCAGGGGACGCTGCGAATTCGTGTCGATCAAGAGGAGGAGGAGGTGGGCATCACCATCCGCGGGTCGGTAGTCGGTGATTTGGCGTACCGGCCCGGGCAACTTATATCATTGAAGCAAACCTTCCGTGGCGCTACCCTGCCGCCATGGACGGTGACTTCGACGGAGAAGAAATCGTTCTCGGTCATCGACGTGGACGCCGGTCCGCTCCTGACTGCCGAAGTTACGCCGCGTAATGCAAAACGAACCGAGTACCGTGTGGTCCTGACGGTGGCGGCCGACGCCCCCAGCGGGCCGTTGGCCACCGTGCTGCGGCTCACCACCGACACGTCCGATCAACCGCTCATCGAGGTGCCCATTTTCGTAAACGTAGCCCAGGCCGTCGATGTCGATCCGCTGCTGGTTCGACTCTTCAACGGGTCCAACATCCGTCAACGACAACGGCGTATTCGGCTCCAGACGGTGGCCAGTCGCCACCTGGAGCTGGAGGTTGAGGCGGCCGAGTGCGACCTGCCCTTCGTGACCACCCGTATCCTGCCGGTCATCGATGACCGATATCCGAACCGTCGAATCGTAATCGCCGAGCTGGCCGACGACGCCCCACCGGGGGATCACCGCGGGACGCTGACTCTGCGCACCAATGTGGCGGGCGCTGAAACCATTAGCCTGCCCTTGGAGGTTCGGATGATGACCGGGGGAACCGATGACGGCGTCACCTCACCGGATAAGCAGCCTGGGGGTAGCCGACCATGACTAGCGGGGCATCTGTTGAACAACCCCGGGATCAATCGATGACGCCCGGGGATAGGGATCGGGATGGAGCCGGAACCGCGATCCCAGCGGGTGACTCGCCACCGCGAGCGGCGTGGCCTCTATGGCTAGTCGCCGCGGCATGGCTGGCGTGGGTGGCGTTCCTCGCAGTGATGATGGTCCAGCGGATGAACACTGCGCCCATCTGATCGATCGCCATGACGCGGGACCGCTCTGGAGCAGTGCCACCGCGCCGCCGATTGACGACCCGGGCTGTCTTCCCGATCACGGCAGATTCTAGCGATGGTGACCGAGCGTTCGCAGGTGTACGGCCGGAACCGCACCGCCCTCCAGCGGGTTCAGCCCGACTTGGCCCGGGTGGTCGAGGAAGCGGTCGTCCGCGACTCCGTTCGGTGGGTCGAGGGGCGAGACGGAACCCCAACCGCCCAACTGACTCCCACCGACACTCACTGTAGATGGCTGGCGGGCTCGTCTGTGCCCACGATCAGCGTTGCCGCCACACTGGGAGCCTTTCGGGACACCGGATCAAGCGTACTCCTGCCGCGAATCGGTACGGGATTGGAAGCGTTGTACCTGACCCAGCGTCTCGCGGCTCACTGCGGCGTGTTCGTCTTCGAGCCTGATCCGTGGCGCATCAAGTTGGTCCTGCATCTGCATGACTATTCGCTGCCCCTCCAAACGCGCCGAGTGGTGTTCCTGACCGGACCCGCCCTCGAGCCAGCCATGGTCGAGTTCCTGACCGAGAACGAAGGCTTCGACTTTCCGCAGCGACTCATCCTGCCATGGAATCTGAATCCGGGGCAGCAAGAGGCGCTCCAGACGGCCATGCGCCGGGCCGGGCACGCCGTCGAGGAGAACCGCCGCCGCCGGCTGCACACGCTATCTACCCAATCGGCGTCCGAGGAACCGCGGGGCCGTACCGAAGCGATGCGTGTCGCGGTCGTCACCGTGGACGCTCGCCCGCGATCCATGTCCCGCGCGGAAACGGTCAGCACGGTGCTCGCTGCGCTGGGGTGTGATGTGATCGGCTGCATTCCCCGGACGCCGGATCGATGCAGCCTGCTCGCCCGAGCCGCAGCCGTCGTGGAGCATCGACCCGATCTTGTCCTCCTGCTCAACGGCACGAGCGGAAGCTTGGCTGACGTTTTGCCACCTCACGTCGCGGTCGCGTCATGGTTGTGGCCCGATGCCATCCTCGCCTCCGGCCAGACGCTGGGCACCACCGCAGCGGAACGCGTGTTTGTCGCCGATATCCAATTGCTGGAACGGACCGCCGATCAGCTCGCCGCCAAAACCATGCCCCCGGTGCTCCTCGAAGTAGCCCCGCTCGAGATCACCCGTGCGGGCGGTGATGGTCACTCCCACCCCGACGACGCTGGATCGTGCCAGGTCGCCATATTTGCAGATCTGGCCGACCTCCAGGCCGAAGCCGTCGGCGTCACCCAGGCCACCCACCGCACCTTGTGGGAGTCCCTCTGCTCGCTGGCTCAGGAACGATTCGACGAGTGGTCGCCGAACCTGGGGCCGGAGCTGTTGCGCGTAGCTGAACGTCGGACCAAGGTCGAATTGCAGGAGGACGACCTGCGTCAACAGTTCCTCGCATGGCTCGTCGAGCGCGTCGCCCCCACCTGTGTCGCCCGGGGCATCGCCCGATCCCTGGTCCGATCCGGGCTGGCGGTGGGGATATGGGGGACGGGCTGGGCGGAGGATGCCTCGGTCGCATCGGCCTACCGTGGTGTGATCGGCGACATGGACCAACGCCATCGGGTGTATCAACGCGTTCGTGCGGTCGTATTCCCTAACCGAAGTGTCCAGTGCGTAGCCGACGGACTCAGTGTCGTAGTCGCCGGCGCCCTACCCTTGTTTCGCCGACTGACCGTCCCACTCTCCGATGCCCATCCTCAGCTTCACCCGGTGTTGGAGCTGTTGCCTACCTTTGATAGCGCCGACGAGGCGGTGGAGTTGGCTCGCCGATCGGTTCAGGACTCAGCCTACCGCACCGCGGCGGTGGAGCGGGCTCGGGAGTGCATTCGCGCCGGACACTCCCTGGCTGATCGCTTGCAGCAAATCCTGAATACCTGCTGTCCTACTCGAGACTGAATCGCCTTTCAGTCGGCACCGAGGCTGGATGACCATGCACCTGGCGATCCGGGTTGGCCGCTAGATGAACTAGAATGTGGTAAACGTCTTCCACCTGCTCAGCTCGTTCGATCGCTTCGGCCACCTCATCGGCTGATAGCGCTTCGCCCCGATGGGCCCGCAGGTGTGAAATCACGGCGCCTTGCAGGGCCAGCGTTTTGGCGGCCGCCCGTTTGCCGGCTTCGACCCCCGGCTGGTGGTAGGCGTTAATGTCGATGAGTTCGGCATAGAGACCGACAGCCCGTTCGAACACCGCGATCAGGGCGCCCAATCGGGGCGGTGAAAGCTCGTCCAACGTGATGGTGATCGAATCTCGCCCGGCTTCGTACAGCGCCTCCCGGGTGCCCATCAGGAACCCGTGCAAATAGTCGCCTGACGTTACCTCGGGTTCGACCTGCAACGACGCACCGGTGCGATCGCGCAACACCTCGATGAACGTAGCGAAATAGTCGTCCGGCCCCTCCTGTAGCTGCTGGATGAAGGCGTGCTGATCGGTCGAGCCTTTGTTCCCGTACACGGTCAAGCCCTGATGCACGGTTCTGCCCTGTCGATCGACTCGCTTCCCGAGTGACTCCATGACCAACTGTTGCAAGTATCGCCCCAAGAGGGCCAGCCGATCTTTGTACGGGAGGATGACCATGTCGCGCTTCCCCTGCCCGTCGCCGGCGTAGTACCACATCAGAGCAAGCAAAGCCGCCGGGTTGCTCTCGTTATCGCGGTCAACCGAGATGCGTCGGTTTCTGGTAAGTCGATCGGCCTCGGCTGCACCGGCCAGCAACGCATTCACATCGATCCCCAGCAAGGCCGCCGGGAGTAGGCCGACCGCGGAGAATACCGACGTCCGCCCTCCCACCCAGTCCCACAGCGGAAAACGAGCCAGCCACGATTCGTCGATCGCGAGTCGATCCAGTTCGCTCCCCGGGCAGGTGACGGCCACCGCGCCCGATGGGAACGCGACGTTCCGCGTCCGGTATCGGTCGGCGATCTCCACCATGGCGTTGCGTGTTTCTTTCGTTCCGCCCGATTTGGAGATGACGAGGGTCAACGTCCGCCCCAGCTCGTTGCCCAGACGATCCAACAAACGATCGAACCCGTCGGGATCGGTGTTGTCACAGAAGCAAAGGGTGAGCGAATCGTCCATCGTCGCCAGAGCATCGCCGACCAGCTGTGGACCGAGCGCCGAACCGCCGATTCCGACGATCACTACATTCCGAAAGGGCTCGCCGTTCTGCGATCGATGTTCGCCTCGACGGACCGCGGCGGCGAATTCGTCTATGCGGCGTAGCGATTCCTCGATGTCCGTCCGAATGGAAGCGCTCGGAGCGAGGGCGGGATTGCGAAGCCAGTAGTGGCCCACCATGCGCTGTTCGTCCGGGTTGGCTATGGCACCACCTTCCAACACAGCCATAGCGTCGAGTGCCCGGTCCAACGGATCAGCCATGGTGTCGAGGAATGCTTCGGGAAACCTCATCCGACTCACGTCGAGGGTCAG
>JADFPW010000247.1 GCA_022562105.1 Planctomycetota bacterium | reverse complement strand
ATCAGGTGTCAGGTGTCAGGTGTCCGGTGGGTATCGGAGAATCCCGGACAGTATTGGTTGGTAACGTGTGGCACCGGTTTGTAACCGGTGGGTCCGTGGGTCCGTCGGTCCGCGGGTCCGTGGCGCGCGAGTTCGAGCCGAATGCCGATTGGCCGGAAACGTCAAACCGTGAACGAAGCGCTCGATGAACCGGTAACCATCCAGCCGCAAGCGGCCCGGGGGCGCCGTCAACGAGTGCGCAAACGTTTGTTCCGAACCGCGATAGCCCTGCTGTTGTCGGGTTTGGGGCTCTGCCTCATCGTAGCCTGGCAGCGCGACACGGTGCGAATGGCCGAAGCCTGCCAACGCCTCAAACGACATCTTCCCGCTCTGCAAGCCGAAATCGATCGCCTGGGGACGCTGCCGCTCTTCTTCAGGGCCCGGCAGGCTGACCCAACAGCCCAAGAGTTGCCGGAGTTCGTCTATCAGAACGCCGACTCCATCGTTCACCTGCGAAAGAAGGCCGGTGAGGTTGTTCTCGCCCACGCGTTCCGTGGTCCGCGACTGATCCTTCACCAAAGAGGTCGGGCCCTCATCCTGCGTGCAGACGGCCAACTGAGCGTGGCGTGGATGTCCGACGAGCAGTTAGGCGACCTACTCGAGCAGCAGAATACCTACGTAGAAGCGCAGCAGACCCAAGTTCGCGAACAAGGCCGGCGCAAACCCTGACCCGGACACATCATCGGTGATCGGCGGATCCACACCATCGCAACGAGCGAAACGCGGCTCAGTTTTCGCGCAGGTGCCTGATGGCGGCGACAGCCATGCGGTCGCACTCCTCGTTGGCAGGATGGCCCGCGTGGGCCTTGGTGTGCTCGAAGGTGACGTCGAACTGCTGACAAAGGGCATGCAATTGTTTCCACAGATCGACGTTCTTGACCGGTTTGGCACCGGCCTTTCGGCCCCGACGCCAGTCGTTGGCCAGCCACGTCGGTAGCCAATCGTTCATACCGAGCACCACGTACGTGCTGTCGCTGACCACCTTGACCCGCCAGCGCCGGGTCGCTTTCAGCGCCTCCAGGCCCCGGATCACGGCGGTGAGTTCCATTCGGTTGTTGGTGGTGTGCGGTTCGGCGTCGGCGTGCTTTTCGATACGCTCGCTGGTGGGGTGAGCGAGGAGATACGCCCATCCGCCCGGTCCCGGGTTGCCGCTGCAAGCCCCATCGGTATGCAGGATCACGTCATACGGTTCGGTCATGGACCATCTCTCGTGCTCAGCAAGCCGTGGGCTATTCCGGGGCGCCGGGACGCGGATCCGCTACACCGGTGTGCCAGGACCGATAGGGGGTCATCGCCGAGTCGACCACCCCGTTTGACGTTCGCCGGCCGTCTTCCTATCCTGCCCGTACTGCAGATGCAACGTCCGACGCGGAATCGCCCGGGGGACTCGCCCGGCGAACCGCACATCGGACGAGTGGCCGACGGAACTCGAAGTCCAAAATAGCGGAGTAGGATCGATGGGCAACCTTCATGAGAGCATTGCCGACACCATCGGAAGAACACCGTTGGTGCGCATTCGTACCCTCAGCGACGCCGGGGCGAAGATCTATGCCAAGCTGGAGTTCTTCAACCCGCTTTCCAGTGTCAAGGACCGAATCGGCCGATCCATGATCGACGCCGCCGAACGCGACGGAAAGCTCAACAAGGATACCATGATCGTCGAGCCCACCTCGGGCAACACCGGCATTTCTCTGGCGTTTGTTTGTGCCGCCAAGGGGTACAAGCTGACCGTCACCATGCCCGAAAGCATGTCGCTGGAACGGCGGACCATGCTCAAGTCTCTGGGGGCGACACTGGTGCTGACCCCGGCCGCGGAGGGCATGCCCGGGGCGATTCGCGCCGCCGAGAAGCTGGTCGCCGCCACCGACAACTCGTTCATGCCGCAACAATTCGAAAACCCGGCCAACCCCGAGGTTCATCGCCAAACCACCGCTCAGGAAATCTGGGCGGACACTGACGGAAAGGCCGACATCCTGGTCTCGGGGATCGGAACCGGAGGCACCATCACCGGCGTGGGCGAGGTCATCAAGGGTCGCAAACCCTCTTTTCGCTGCTACGCCGTCGAACCCGAAGACTCGCCGGTCATCACCCAGACACGATCGGGCGAACCGATCAAGCCCGGCCCGCACAAGATTCAGGGCATCGGGGCGGGTTTCATACCCGGCGTACTCAACATGGACATCATCGACGACGTGGTCCGCGTCTCCAACGACGACTCCTTTGCGTGGGCCCGGCGGGCGGGCAGGGACGAGGGCATCCACTGTGGCATCTCGTCGGGGGCTGCCCTTTGGGCCGCCGATCACGTGGCCCGAATGCCGGAGAACAAGGGGAAGGTGATCATCGTGATTCTGGCCAGCGCCGGCGAGCGGTATTTGCAGACGCCGCTGTTCAGCGGGTCGTAACGCCTCGCCAGGGGCCGTGGATCGGGGTCGTATTCAAGATCGTCACCGCCACCGGCTTATGCTCGGCCTCCTCCTTCATGGGCTGACCCATCAGCATGACAGGTTCGCTTGATGAAGCTGCCGCGGGCACTGCATCGATGGGACGTGACCGCCAAGCGGGCGGTTGAGATTCAACGCACGCTCGCTCCCCGGGTGATCGTAGCACACCTGGGTCGACGAGTGCGCCGTGTGGTGGGCGTGGACCTGGCGTTTCTTGACGACGGGAAACGATGCGTCGCTGGTGCGGTTCTGTGGGACGTGGACGAAGGGCGAGTGGTCGAGGAGCAGACTGCGGTGCAGCGGGTGCGTTTCCCATACGTGCCGGGTCTGCTCTCGTTTCGAGAGGCTCCCGCCGTCCTGGCCGCCCTGCGAAAGCTCCGCGGCGAGCCGGATGTGATCATGCTCGATGGCCAGGGCTTGGCCCATCCGCGTCGGTTCGGGCTGGCATGTCACGTGGGACTGTTGTCGGATCGACCGGCGATCGGTTGTGCGAAGAGTCGACTGGTAGGCACGCACCGCGAGCCGAAGTCCGAACGGGGATCACGAACGGCGCTGGTCGATAGGCACGAGCGAATCGGAGCCGTGCTCCGCACACGTGATCGGGTCAATCCGATCTATGTCAGCGTGGGGCACCGCATGGACTTGCCTGGAGCCATCGATTTGGCATTGGCCTGCGGAGACGGATACCGGATTCCAGCTCCTACGCGGCTGGCCGATAGGCTGGTTGCTCGATTCAAACGAACCCAATAGAACCCGGCGCGATCCCAGTTCTGCAACAGTCGTTACCCCGAAACAGCCCGAACTCGTCTTCCTCAGCGGCACACAGATTCTGACAATCGCTGTCGGCGGTTTAGAGCTCGGTACACGCCGCGGTGCGACGCGAGGTAGCATGGTTGCCCTTCATGGTGGGTTATCGTCGGCTGCTGCGAACGCCGGTTACGCATCCGTCGTGGTTGGACGAAACGACAACACAGGAGAAGAAGCGATGGCCTTACCCATTCCGGAAGGATTTCATTCGGTCAACCCGTACCTCATCGTGCAAAACGCGGCCGAGGCGATCGAGTTCTACAAGAAGGCTTTCGGCGCAGAAGAAATCATGCGCATGCCCAGCCCGGACGGCAAATCGGTCATGCACGCGGAGATCAAGATCGGCGATTCGATGGTCATGCTCTCCGACGAGTGCCCGGACATGGGGGCCTGCTCGCCGAAGAAGATCGGCGGCACGCCGGTGACCTTGTACATGTATGTCGATGACGCCGATGCCACCTTCGATCGGGCGGTCAAGGCAGGAGCGACGGCGACGATGCCGCCGCAGGACATGTTCTGGGGCGACCGCTACGGCAGGCTCACCGACCCTTACGGCCACAACTGGTCGATCGCCACGCACATGAAGGATCTGACGCCCGAGCAGATCCAAGAGGGAGCCGCTGCCGCCTTCGGCTAGAAGCAACCTCAAGAGTGGTTCAACCTTGGTGAATCGCCGGAGGGATCGACGTCTGCATCGTTTGGGTGGCATCCGCCTGCGGCGGAGTACTCCAGGCCGTGGCGGTCGCCGACAAGTGGTCGCCATCTCCACGACCTGACTTCGTCAGATCATCCCGGCTGTCATTTCCAGATATGAACGCCGCGCCAACCTATTAGGCCGGGCGTGCCAGCGATGAGCATGGGCAACAATTGCGGCTCAGCGGTGAACATCGTGCCTACCGCGTCGCCCGTACCTAGCGGCCCGACATGGGTCAGCACCATGTCGCCGCCTGAGCCGGGGGCGAACTGAACCGTGTCGCCGTTCACTGACGCGGGGAAAACTGCAGCGATCGCCGCGGCGGCGAGCAGGCATTTGATCAACATCTTCGTCTTCATCGTATTCCTCCCTTTCGATTGCAGCCGCCCGCTGCAGACCGATCCGGGACTCATGGGATCTCACCCCCAGCCGCTGACCGCGGCTAACCACTTGAAAGTTCGAATACGCATGGCGTGTTGTCAACTCGGCTGGGTTCGAGATGGGTGGAATCGGATAGTGTCACAGCCCGGCACCGATCTATTATCGGTCTCGGCGACGAGGTTGCCCTGAGATGAACTGCATGGACGCGCGCCGCCACCCGACGGGAAGCGGAGGTAGAAGCATTGGCCCCGGGTACCCAACCGGATACTGGACCGATGGGCGTGTGTCGTCCACAATAGAATGGAAGCGGTACCGAATCGTTAGGTCAAGAGAAGAAGCACTCGGTGACGAGGGTAGCGGTAGAAAAGATCATGAGTGTGCAGCGTCCCGACGGGTATCGATCGTTCATCATTGGCGCCGTCCAGCGGTTTGAGGAAACCATCACCATCGAATACGACGGGCGTATGTTCGGCGGGATTATGCCCGAGCTGCTCGCTCCAGAGATCGATCGAGCGATCAAGCCGGGTGTCGAGATCCTCGTGCGCCATCATGCCACCAAGACGGGCGACGCCAAACAGCTTGCCCACATGCTCATTCGCCACCCAGCCAAGCCCGAGTGGGTCGAAGTGTACGTGGATGAGGGAGGTGGGTGCGGGCATGGCGGCTAGCGAAGTCTCTTATTCCAGCTCCAGGGGCGTTATCGGCGGAGACGGGGCCATCATTCCGACGGGCTAATCCGCAGAACCGCCGTGGAATAGCCCAGGCGATCGAGGGGTTTGGCCTTGCAGGTTGGTTTTGTAGCTCCCGATCAGCTTAGGTGGCGATGGGTCGGGACGTAGTGTGGCCGCGCTGAGCACCACCATGTCCGGAAACGATGTTGGTCAGACGGGCAAATCCTGACACATTCTTACCCAGGCATTTTGCCATCCTCTGCCATGGCGGCGATAATCACGTGTAGGGGTCTTGGCGGGCGACGGCCCAGCCCGTCAACCGGAGAGTTCATTCCTATCCATGCCAGTTTTCTGTCGATTTTGGTGGATCGCTGCGGCGATGGCGTTGGTGACGCCGCCGAAGAACGTTGTTGCTCAGGCCGATCGGCGCTCGTTCGAGTTGATTGAGAATCTTCTCGCGTTGCCCGCCGCTCCGCCGGATTGGCGCGAACACGCCCGGGAGCGCAACGAAGGCCTCCCCAACAGCGAACGAGACTGGTTCGAAGGCCCACCGCCGAACGACGCGGCGATCGATATTCTCACCGAGTACTGGGCCTACCGTTGTAAATGGGCCTGCTACGATGCGGAACCTCCAGATCCGCCCAGGGCCGTCCGCCGACAACTCCTTTCGGACGTCCTGAGCGACAAGGATGCCTGCTTGCCCCCCGGCCTCCTGGATTGCCTTCCGGCGGAGCCGGACACCTACGCTGAGATCGGGCGAATTGTCGCGGACCACGAAGAGCGAAGCGGCAAGCCAGGGCACGAGTCAGAGCCCGGACGCTGGCTGATGTTGACGACCTCCTATTTTCGCACCGAGCTAGTTGAGGCGGTCTCGGAGACATCGTTCCGCCGCGTCGCACACGAGGAGGAATTGCGCGCCCTGGCCACCCTCGACTGGGCGACGGCTGAGCCCCTCCTCCTTGGACATGCCGCCGGTGAGGATTCGCGCTTGGCTGCCTTGGCGAATGCCATTCTCTACGAGCACGCCGTAGAGGCCGTTGAGGGAGAAGCAACTTCGGTGCTGCGAGTGACCCTGAAGTCAATCGTCGAAGACCCGGGTCAGGCGGGGTTTGCCCGCAATTGTGCCTTCGACGCATTGTTTCTGGATGAATGGTCCGGACGCGACGAGTGGTTCCTGTCGCTCTTTGCCGATGAGACAATCTTTGCGCTGCATGAGGAATCCTCCATCTACGTTGCCCTCCGGCGGCCTGTCCGCGCGGATCCGGACAAATGGATTCCGCGGATCATACCGCTGGTCGGCCACCCGGATCGCAACGTGCATAATGCTGCCGTCCTGTGCCTGATGGAATTCAGCGTTGACTCAGGTCATTGTCGAGAAGATGCGCTCGTACCGCTTCTTCCCTTCTTGACGGATCCAAATTGGGCGCGAGCCCCCTATTGGCCGTATCAGCTTCGACTCACGCAAACCATGGCTAGCGTTGATCTCCCGCAATCGGTCCCGCACCTACTTATGCTTGCCGAGAGGGCGACTGAGCATGAACTCGAAGCCGCTGCGACGGCCCTCGCTCACTATGGGGCGCTCGAGGGAATCGCGCTGCTCAAGCAAGCTCTGGAACGTGAGGAGGGTGAATATCATCGCCGTAAGATCATTAGAGCAATCTACGATCTATTGACCTTTGATTAGATAATTAAATCCGCTACAGTTTGAGTTCTGCATGGTCAAAGAACGATCGCAACAGTTGCTGCCTGCTACCGACTTGTTCGAGCGAGTCCAACACCTCGTAGGCGAGGGCCTCCACGTCGTCCGGAATGT
>JADFPW010000246.1 GCA_022562105.1 Planctomycetota bacterium | reverse complement strand
GAGGTGGAGCAGGCGGGCGACTCCGATACCCCCGCTCCCGCGCGCCGCCGCCGTCGCGGCAAGCGTCGCAACCCCTTCGCCGCCTCGCAGGACCGTTTCTACTTCCTAGGCCCGGTCGTCAAGATGGTCTATGTGGCCGTCATTCTGACCGTCCTCATCGTGGTCGGGAGAAAGTACATCCTCCCGGCGGTGCTCGGGCAAAACCAGCAGCAGCACTCTCGGGAGGCGAGGTCCAAACCGAAAAAGACTAACAAGACATCGACCAAGCTGTCCACTCCCGATCGCGGCGGGTTGCTGGTCAAGCTGGACGCCAAGAAGAGCGGCATCTATGTGGATTCCGTGCCCGAGGGAGCCAGAATCTACATCGTTGACCCGGCGAAGGGCGTCAACCCAAAGGAGGCCCTCAGAATCCTCCAGACGCCGGCTTGCGATCGAAACGAACGGGCTCGGGCGGCGCTCGACGTCCAGGAGGGGAGCGGGTATCTGGTGCTATGCACGTTGCCCATCAATGCTCGTGGGCTCAAGAAGTATCCTGGCTATCGCGCGTTGCGTGAGCGCGTGGAAGCGGGCGCGGTTCTAACGTCGCTCGACGAGTTTCTGCTCCCGGACAAGGCCCACGACACCGGCACCGTCGAGTTCCGCGACGATTTCCTACTATACCGACTGTACCGGGTCGATGTGGCGCCGAAGCAGTGGTCCCCGGTGATCGCCCTGTTCATACCGCACCAGAGTGTGGCGGAGAACAGTCGTTATCTCCCCAAGCGCAAGGCGTTCACTTTCGACAAGGCGGAGGCCAACTCGGAGATGGACTTCTACGGCTTCCCGCCGACGGATCAGAGTTTCCTGATCCAGTCGTTGGAGAGCATCGGGGCGATGGTCTATCATCTTGAGCGCGACGGCGAGGATCTTTACTACTGGCTGAGGGTTCCCCTGACGGAGGGGGTGGTCAAGATTCGCCGGTTGCCGCGAACCTAGCTCGATCCCGGCCTGACCGCCGGTCGAGCGATCGAATGGATGAGGGTGTATGCGTCCTTTTCGCAAGGAGAAACTGGCCAGCACGATTCGAATGGTCATCAGCGATCTGATCGCCCATGGGCTCAACGATCCACGAATCTCGTCGCTCACCAGCGTGACGTGCGTGGTACTGTCCCCGGACTTGCTCATCGCCCGCGTATACGTCAGCGTCCTCGGGGGAGGGGGTGGTGAGCGTGCTACGCTGGCGGGTTTGCAACATGCGGTGAGTCACGTGCGCAGGGTGGTCGCCGCCCGTTTGCGCGTCCGGAACTGTCCTGAGATCATCTTTGAGCTCGACTCAGCCATGAAAGGGGAGGCTCTGACGTTGCGGATCATCGAGGAGTCCCTGCGCCAGGATGCAGAAGCGGCCCGAGACCGCGGCGAGCTCTTGACCGAGGGGTCAGATCCAAACCCCGATGCGGACGACGTGGAAGACGATCCTCACTCAACGGAGCGGGACCGGGTTCGCCCCGATTCCGTGGACGGAGTCTCTGAATGAAAAACGGGACCGCCTATGGAAAGCGCATTCGATTCCTATTCGGCAAGCTGCGCGCCGAAATGGACAAGGTGGCTCTACCGGAATCGACCGAGCCTGTTCCACAGTTGCTCCGCTCCATCCTGTCTGTGGACGCGAGCCAAAGCCATGCGGAAAAGGCGCTCAACAGCCTTTCCGAAGTGATGGTTGACATCAACGAGGTTCGCGTGTCGTCTCCGAACGAGATCGCCGAGCACCTGGATGAGTTTATCCCCGATGCTCTGCCCTATGCTGTGCGATGTCACGACGTTCTCAACGACATTTTTCGCAAGACCAATGGTCTCACGCTGAGCCATCTGCGCGGATTGGGAAGGCGCGAAGCGAGACAGTTTCTCGACGACTTGGCCGGCGTCGATGCCTACTCAGCGGCCTCGGTGATGTTGTGGAGCCTGGGCGGTCATGCCGTCCCGGTCGACAATCGGTTGCTGAAAGTACTGAGGCGGGCCGAGTTCGTTGACCCGGAGGCCACGGTGGCCGAGGTCCAAGCCTTCCTGGAACGCCACATTCAAGCCCACGAAGCCCGCGAGTTCTGCGTCTTGACCCAGAAACTGACCCTGGCCAAAGCAAGCCAACTCGCTGGCGCAAAGGGCGTGCCCCCGGGGCCAGCCTCTCGGTCCAAGGCGGTCAAGGCCCCTGCATCCGGCTCATCTACCACCCGGTCGAAAGCTCAAAGCAGGCGCTAGCCGAAACCATGAACATGCGATCTGCCGCCTCTCATCCGACTTGCCCATCCCGACCACACACCCTCAATGAGGATCATCGCATGATGCAACGCCACTCCACGCCGACCCGTGGGCCACTCGGATGCGTAGTCGTCATAGCGGCAACGCTGGCCATTCTGGCGAATTGCCGTATGACTGAACCTGGTCATGGCGGCCGTGGTCCACACACCGGACCGGCGGGTGTTTCGCCCGGTGTCGCCGACCAGCGGGCATGGCTGAGACTTGACCAAATCGAGCCCGTCCCGAACTGGCCACCAACGGAGCAACCGATCATCGCCCTATCCGATCGGGGGGCCGACCGTCTGAAACAAGCGTTGACTCTGCTTGCCGAGCAGCGCTACACGGAAGCGAGCTTGCAGGCTGAAAAGGCGCTGCGGACCGATCCGCAGAGTTTCGAGGTTCATCGGGCCTTGGCTCGAATGCACATGGCCACAGGAAGTACCACCCGGGCTCAGCTTCACGCTCGCCGAGCCGTCGAACGCAATCCACACGACGCGGTGAGTCGCTACCTCTTGGGTCGCTTGGCCATGGACGTCGGCGACTCTCAGATAGCCATGCAGGAGTTCCGTTGCGCCCTGCGAGCCCTGGAGGGCAATAGCTCGCCGGATACCGCCGCCCTGGTCCACGTCCATCTCGGCGAGTTTCTGGAGGCCGAGGGGTTTTATACCGCCGCCGCCCACCAGTACGACGCCTATCGCGCCCTGGTGATGGATCCATCGTTTGACCCGTCGGGCTCGGTAGAATTGACCACACTGATCCAACTCATCGGCCCCGGCGCCTCGGCCCAGCGATCCAGGGTGTACGAGAAACTGGGCGACTTCGCCGCAGCGGCAGGGGCGTTGGATGAGCTTGTCGTTTCGACGGACAGCGATGTCGAAACCCGACGCCGGCATGCCATTCTACTGGTCCGGGCGGGCGAAGTGGAGCGGGCTAAGTCAATCGCTAGGCAGTTGGTCGGCTCCGGTGAGGCCAGTGCGAGCCTGCTCGAAGAACTGCATGCGATCATCGATGATCCCCAGGGGTTGATCGGCGAGTTGCGATTGCTGGCCGACAAGCATCCCGCGAATATCGAATTGACCCTCGCTTTGGCTGAGGCCCTGGTGAATGATCGACAGACCGAAGCCGCCATCGACATGCTGCAGTTGTCACTGGAGGGCGGTCACGCCGACACCGCCGTGTATTGGCGACTGGCTGATCTGCTGCTCGACGCCGCCCGCTGGCGGGGTGCCCTCGCCGTCCTGTCCTCGGCCGCTGGTCGGTATCCGCAGGCGGATTCGCACGTCCGCGACCGGGTCGAACGACTGGCCGGCGAGCCCGACGCGTTGCACGAATTGCTCGACGCTCATGATCTGGCCGATGACTACGAACGCCAACCGTCTCCGGCACGAGACTACGTCACCGGCCTGTTGGCCGACCGCATTGGGAACCCAGATCTTGCCCACGTCCTGTGGCAACGATGCCTGGCCGGCGCCCCGGAGTTCATCCAAGCCCGATTGGAACTGATCGAAGCGGCGTTGGGAACGTATCGTTGGGACGAGGCCCTGGCTCTTTGCATCGAGGCTCCGGAGGGAGACGCGAACGACGCACGGCTCAAATGGATGAGCGGTCGGGCGGCGGAAGGGCTGGACGACTTTGATCGGGCCATCGCCTTCTACAACGAGTCGATCCGCCTGAATCGGACGGATACGCGTCCTCGACATTCCCTGGCCGAGCTGTACGTGGGCACGGATCGACCCGCGTTGGCTCAGCAGCAATACCAGGCCCTGTTGTCCGTCAATTCGCTCGATCAGACCGCTCGGGAAGCGTTGATCCGTCTTTACCTGAGTTTCGGCGAGCGTCAGGCGGCCCGCCGGGAGCTGGAGACCTTGGTTCGGCTACTGGCGTCGCCGTCTCGGATTGCTCGCTGCAGGGCGCAAATGGAACTGAATCCACGGCTCCCAGGTGCCCTCGAACGCTACCGTCAAACGATCGAGAGCGCTCTTGATCCCGCCAACCCGGACTATCGCTCGATCTACGAAATCGCATGGAGCTATCTCAACGAGCAACGCTACGAAGAGGCACGGGACAGTCTCGAACGCGTCCTCGAGCTGCAACCCGACCACGTCGGCGCCGCCCGGCGCCTGACCTGGGCCCAGGCAGGACTACTGGACTACGAGGCCCGGATCAGCGGACTTCGATCACTGCTACTGCGATTTCCCAACCGTTTGCGTCTATGGCACGCGATGGCGAACGCCCTGCTCGACGAACAAGCGTACGAGGAGGTGGTCACCTCGGCCAAGATGATTCTGCAACGCGACAACCTGTCGGAGAAGGACCGCCAGGGGTTCCGTAGCTACCTTGTCGATGCGCTTCGAGCGACCGACCAAACCGATGAGATTGTAGCGCTGGCCCTCGAATGGCATCGCCGAGATCCGGACAACGATGATTTGCGCCAGACGCTCATCTTCGAGTCCCTGATGGCCGACCGAATCGACGACGCCCTGGATGTGGCTCGGAATGAATACCTGCGCCATCCCGCTGATCAAGCGGCCCGGAGCGAACTCATCGGCGCCATGTTGGTGGCCAAGCGCTATGGACAAGCCTCGCAGTATGTCGTGCAGTGGCTGGAGGCTGATCCGGACAACCAGCACGCCTTGCGGTCGCTGATCCGAGTCCTGTTGGAAGCGGACCAGTTCGACGACGCGGTCGAGCTGGCCAAGGCCAACGTGGGACGCGTGCGTGATCCACTCCCCTATCAACGCGCGCTGGTGGACATCTATCGTGAAGCCAAACGATACGACGAAGCCGAGGATCTGCTATCCAAACAACTGCGTGCCATCGACCGCCGCAACAACGACCACGAGCTGGAACGTCACCGCAGTCAACAGCGACTGGCCCGGCTGCTAATGAGCGCCGAGCGATACGATCGCGCCCAGGAGCGACTATCCGGTTGGATCGCCGAGTTGGGCACTTCGGGGTTGCGATATGACTTTCTGACGCTGTTGTCGATCTGCCATGCGGAGCGCGGGCATAGTCGCCAAGCCATTGAAACGCTGGAGCTGGCCCACGAGATCGACCCACGAAATCCCGGGGCCTGCAACGACCTGGGCTACATGCTCGCCGACGCCGGGCTCAGGCTCGAGGAAGCCGAAGCGCTGATTCGCTACGCCGTCGCCCGGAGTCCGCGCAACGCCGCCTTCCTCGACAGTTTGGGTTGGGTGATGTACAAGAAGGGGGACTTCGAGGCCGCGGATCGGTGGCTTCAGAAGGCGACCCATACCGGCGACGAGGTCGATCCGGTCGTCCTGGATCATCTCGCGGATACCTACTGGCGTCTGGGGCGGACCGCAGAGGCGATCGAAACCTGGCAGCAAGCCCGGGATCTCACCGAGGACGGCGAAACCGCCAACGTGCGGGCTCTGCGCGATTCTCTGGAAACCAAGCTGGACTCGGTTGGCCAAGGGGGTGTGCCGCCGGTGGCCGATATGGTAGGACCGACACCCTCCGAGGCGATGTAGCAGGCGTATTGCTAATCTGGTAATTCACCGGCTTCTTGATCGAGGCGATCAATTACCGAATCGCTAGTTCACCCGTTCACGAAGTCAAAGGAGGAGGACCATGTCCGGACATTCCAAGTGGTCCACCATCAAGCACAAGAAGGCCGCCCTGGACTCCAAACGCGGCAAGCTGTGGAGCAAGCTCTCGCGCAACGTCACCATGGCTGCCCGAACCGGAGGCGACCCGGGAGCGAATTCACGATTGCGCCTGGCGGTGGAGAAAGCCAAGGACGCCAACATGCCACGCGACACCATCGAGAAGGCCGTCAAGAAGGGCACCGGCGAACTAGAGGGCGAAGCCATCGAGGAGGTGGTCTACGAAGGCTATGGCACCGACGGAGTGGCCATCATGTGTCATGCCCTCACCGATAACCGCAACCGTACCGGCCCGGAACTCAAGCGGGTATTCGAACGCCACGGCGGCCACCTCGGGGCTCCCAACTGCGTGGCCTGGATGTTCACCCAGAAGGGTGTCATCGTCGTTGAGGAGAGCGCCGCCGACGAGGATCAGCTCATCGAGTTGGCCCTCGAAGCCGGCGCCGAAGACGTATCCGCTTCCGCCATCAATTACGAGATCACCTGCGCCCCCGAGGCCTTTCTGGCGGTCAAGGGGGCGTTGGATGCCGCCTCGATCCCGTTGGTGTCGGCCGACTTGTCCATGGTGGCGTCTAGTACGGTGACCTTGGATGTAGACGGGGCGCGCAAGATCATGAAGCTCATGGACGAACTCGACGATCACGACGACGTCCAAACCGTGTCCGCCAATTTCGACATCCCCGACGACGTGATGGCTGACCTCGCCACGGATTGATCTCATGATTTCGTGATCTACTGATTGGGTGAGTGATCCAATCGGTCGCCAGATCACCAACTCACCAGATCACCAATGTCGAATCGGATGTCGGATTTGCAACCCATGGCAGGATGCTCCGGCGCCCTCGGAATAGTTTTCACGGCGTTCACCGGTCCGGCAAGCCGGGTCCAGGGTCCACACGGTCCTCAAGTTCCTAACCGCCTGTCATTAAAGGACTTACGACACCCCACGCCAAGACACG
>JADFPW010000245.1 GCA_022562105.1 Planctomycetota bacterium | reverse complement strand
CAATCGAGTTCGCCGAAGCCTGCGGCGGCAGGTCCGAGTAGACGCATGCGGCGCGGTGGGCCCGGGCCGCCCCGCCACGGCTTGAAGGCTCAACCGAGAACCCCTGGCACGCCAATCACCCAGGCTGGGGCATGGTTTGGTTCAGGAACTCGGGGCAGGTTACCTCCAGGGTCATCGGCGTCACCGCGACCCGTCCGGAAAACACGGTTCGCACGTCGGTTCCCTCCGCCTGGCTTCGATCCAGGTAGACACCGTGGTAACGATATCCGCCCGGGGAAGCGTCGGTCGCCGGCTCCTGTGCGTAGCGCAACGGCAGCCCATCGATCGACAATCGCACGACGTCTACGGCGGGAGGTTCGCCGCCCGTGGACGAGGCTGGAAACGTGACGTTCCAATAATGCGGGCGAGGCGGCCCGAGGCGGGTGAGGTGATCGAACAACAACTCGGCCAATTCGGACGCCAGCTTCCAGTTCGGCTGCGTCTGCGGGCGAATGAACTGCGAGAATGCAATCGCGGGGATGCCCTGAATGGCTGCCTCCCGGGCGGCGGCCACGGTCCCGGAATAGAAGACGTCGACGCCGATGTTGGCCCCCTGGTTGATTCCGCTAATCACCCAGTCCACCGACCGGGTCAATATGGCGCCCATAGCCAGGCGGACGCAGTCGGCCGGCGAGCCATCGACAACGTAAATGTCCCCAATCTCTGCATGCCGGAACTCGGCCACGGATATCGGACGGTGAAGCCCCACGATATGGCTGCAAGCCGATCGTTCCCGGTCCGGTACGACCACCGACACATCGGCGTGCGGTTCCAACGCTGCATGCAGCGCAGTTAGTCCATCAGATTCCGGGCCGTCGTCATTGGTTATCAGAACGTGCATTATGCTCCCAAGGGTCAAGACCCGTCCCCCAAGTCGTTTTACCTGGCGGCGAAGGATAGTTCAGTTGGTCTTCGTCCCGTCCGAATCGTATGTTGGACCGGGCCCTGGTACGATAGTTCACCGACAAGCCGTCCACAACGGCTTGTCACACGGAGACCGACTGCCCAACCGAATGCACGACGACCACGTGTCTGCCTCGGCGTCCGGTTGACTTGGAGAATCCGCATGAGCACCCCCGAGTCCTCGAGTCCGCACCAGTTCGCACATTTGGCGGACACGTCTCCGCGCGTGCGCGCCACCACCGGATTCGGTACCATTGCCCAGAAGACTTGGAATCTGCATCGGCCGGTCACGATCATCGGGTCCACCAGGCAGTCTCACATTTACCTTTCCTGCACCTCGGTCAGCAACGCCCACTGCGCGGTGATCAACACCGGAACCGAGGTACTGATCAAGGATCTCCATACCCAAACGGGAACGCTGCGCAACACGGACGTGGTGCGCCTTGCCCAACTCGAAGATGGCGACGTGCTGAGGATCGGCCCCACTCCCATTCAGGTTGCCCTGCGTGCACCCTTCAACGCGCCGCAACACCGCCGCGGAGAGGATCCCCGTCAGCGAAACCCGCTGGCACTGGAAACAAAGGTCCGCTTGGTGGGCCCCTCCGGTCAGACGTGGGATGTTGTCGAAGCCGTGTCCGTATTGGGCACCGATCAAAATGTCGAAATACGACTGGATGATGCCCAGATCTCCTCGATCCACGCCATGATCTGTGGCATCAACGACGACGTCGTTCTTGTCGACTTGGGTACGAGAGTCGGCACCAGCATCAACGATCACCCCATCCCCGCCCGTCAGCCGGTGATCCTCTCCGACGGCGACTGCATCACCATGGGTTCGACGTCGCTTACCGTGGGATTTCGTCCGACCGACCAGAACGTGGTTCCGACCAGCTCCCGCATTTCGACTCCCATCGAATCACCCTGCCCGCCGCCAGGTTCAACCCCGCGAACGAGCGCCGATCTCGACGCCCGGTTGGCATCGCTTCGCACCAGCATTGCGAGCCTGGGCCGGCGTCTGGTCGACGCGACGCCGGCCGAAACGATCAGTCGGTTCCCAACCAGTCCATCTGCAAGCAAGTCGTCCGACCCGACCCTGGATCCTTCCCTCCACGACTACGAGCCCATTGCCAGCTAGCGTACTGCATCGTTTCCGGAGCGGTCCGGCCACGTGAACCGCGGCGGTAGCTGGACCGACGCCACCATCATCCCCAACCGACCAAGACCAGCCATCTTTGCGCGCGGGCCTACCCCTTGGTGACAACCCGAATGAGTTACCGACTTGGGTGCCAAGACGTGATGCGCGATATGCCAACTCGGAATAACCAACGCTCGCCGGGCGAATTGGCTCACGCCTCTACGCTACGTTGGATCCAAAAAAAGACGGCTGGACGAGCGACCACAGGAAACCCCTGATCGCCTGTCCAGCCCCCTACGCTTCCGATCCCCACACCGGAAAGCACCGTCTATTGTCGAATCACACTCAGCCTGACCTACCCGGCAGCTTCTTGGATGGGGTAACCGAGCGGCCCAGCCGATCGTGCCCTTCTCTTGTTCTCTCAGGTGCCGGTTCCGCGTCACGCGGCGTCGGAAGGCCGAAATCATCTCCAAAGCCAACCAAACCCAACCGACTCCCGTAATTTAGGATAAAGCGAGAGACTCGTCAAGGAAGAATCTGGGATGGGAAACAGGCCCTCCGGGCTCGGAGCCTGGATAATTTTGGACCTTGTCGGCGAGTGACGCTACCCGCCTCGGGGACAAGAACTCACAGGGTGAAAAATCAGCCTGCGGCCAAGGACGATAGCACATAACCTATTTCAAGGTAACAGGTTACGATCTCAATGGGCATGAATTATTGAAACTGCTCCGCACATCGCTGGCCCGATTCAAGGGTTCACGAGGGTTCTGAAACGATACACGATGGCAGCAACTCACCGGGGACGATGGAAAATACCTAGAGTCGCAGGAAGCGTTGGCCAGCTATGGGGGCGGCATACGCTGCAAACGCCGGGTTGAGGGGGGGAGCCCGGTCTCTGGAGGTCGCCCTGCGGCTGTCGCCCAGACCGGCCTAGCATGGATAGATGAGTCGCCGGCCGCGACCTCCTGACCTGGATCCGGACCGAGCATGCGTCCAGGATTGCACCTGTCGCCCAGCTATTCGGACTGCGCGGCAGCGAAATAGCGACTAGTAGCGACCCACTGGAGCCTCAAACGCAATCAAACCCGCTTGGCAGCTACTGGGCCGCTTGAACAACTCTCTCCAAGATCGTAACCGCCTCTTCAACCTTTTTCCTGTCTCGCACGCTCAGGGCATCCAGCCACTCTGCCACGAGCTGTGCCCGCCGGGATCTGCCCTGCTTGAGAAGGCGGATTCCTTTGGGCGTAGCCCGTATCTGAACAACGCGGCGATCGGATTTCGACGCTACTCTCTTCACATACCCGGCAGATTCCAGCTCTCCGACGATTCGTGTCATGGTCGGGGCGCGCACCTGCTCTGCCCTGGCCAGATCGCCGAGCGAGCACGGGCCGCCGAATACCAGCACCGACATGGCCGAGAGTGTCGAGGGACTGAGCCCGGTCAGCTCATCCACCTTTCGCACGCGGCGTAGCAGCCGGATCGAGGTCGAGTGGAGACGCTCGGCCAAGGGGAGCAGGTTGGAGATGGATTCTTTTGACATCGGCGGCCAGGGGCATATACTTAGTACGCGCTAACTAACGAACTGCGACCCTGCCGTTGGCCGCGGAGGTTCGACGGGCAGCGTCTCAGAAGGAGAGCCAACATGCAAATGTGCCGCAAGACAACCATCGCGGCGGTCGCGTGTGCCCTGACGGTCCATGCGATCGGTCAGGGCCGCCTCGCCGTATCGGCCGTGGAGGATACCATCCAGCCCCAGGAGAAGCATACGATGAACGACCCATCGACTGTCAACCTCGACAAGATCGGCCATATCATGCTGGGCGTCAGCGATGCAAGACGCTCTATCGCTTTTTATCAGGAGACACTGGGGATGCGCGTGCTGCACGGTGGCGGTGGGATGGCGTTCCTCGACGGTGGCGGCGTCACTCTGGCGTTGAGCGAGGAGCTTGCCAAGTCGCAGGAGCATATCGCCGGCGCCGTCGAGATCGTCTTTGCCGTCGATGATCTGCACCACGCCCACAAGGTGTTGTCCAATCGCGGGGTGAAGTTTCTCCGCGAACCGCGACAGGTCACCGATACAGATTGGGCCGCTAACTTTCGGGATCCGGATGGACATTTGCTTTCGATCTTCGGACCGCCTGGTAAGAGCGCCGCTACGGCCGCCTCCGCTGAAGAATAGTCCCGCGGCGTCGGACACACTCGTTATCTAATGGTCAGGAGTCATCGAGGACACGAAAGACTTTGGCGTCTGCCATGTCGAGAACGACGTCCAGACGATCGGCATGCCGCATCGCCCAGTCCGCCTCAATGGGCATTTTGGATGTCAAGCCGACGCGAGCGACCAGCAGGTAATCGACATCTTGTTGGCGCAGCTGCTCGAGCCAGTATTGGTCGTCGAGTCGGCTGCGAAATAACGATGTGGTCAGCTCGATCGCCGAGCGGCGTTCGTTGTCGTCGAATCGCCCTTCATATTCGTGGAAGCTCACGTGGTTTCCGTCGGCCACATGGACATAAACCACGCGGTTCTGGAGATGGCGGCCGAACAACGGATAGGTCATCGGCGTGCCGGTGTAGGCGATCACCGAGGGTGACTCGCTCGTCGCGTCGTCGAGCCAATCCCAGGCCCGCCCGAGATCGCCGTACTTGCCCGTGAAGGTGCGGCCTCGCGCGTACTCGGTTCGCATCGCTGGATCGTAAACATAGATCATCCCGCCCAGCGCAAGGGCCAACGCGCACGAAGCATACGCCATCGCCCGCCCGCGTTGCCCGCGCGGCAGCCGACCGGCGAGCCAGCTCGCGGTGATCGCAACGATGGCGGTCGCGATCGACAGCGGACTCAGAATCATCGAACGCGCAGGCCCTTCCCACGCAGCCATCAATACCAGCAGTGCCACCAGGATGACCCCCGCCGACCGCCGCGTCGCCGAACCTTCGCCCGCCCGAGCGATGCAGATCGCCGGTGCCATCCATATCAGGGCGTAAACGGGAAACAGCAAACGGGGTTCGCCGAACGGTACGAATGCCAGGAACGCCAATGTACATCCGACCGGCAAAATGCCGACAGTAACCCACTGGGCGGATCGACCTCGTGTTCTCTTGATCAGGGCAGCCAGGCCGACGATCAGCACGCATGCCGAAGCTATGGCGCCCGCGATCGTCGGCAGGGTGTATTCTTCGGCTCGCGAGACGAACAAATCGATGATGGTGGGCCACGACACGGCGTAGTCCGCCACCTGCCCGGACGAGTAGAGCCCGGGAAACAACGTAGCACCTCCCAACCCGATCTCGACGGGGTACATCGGGTTGCCCGTGATCCACCACGTTCGCAGGAACGTCCAACAGCCGAGCAGCATCAGCACGGTCAAACCCGCCCATGCGACGGCCGCCCGCAGGGGCTTGGATGTGGCATGATTTCGTGGATCACCTTGTGGTCGCCACAGCGCCGCGCCCGCGACGAGCACGAGCGTGTAGATCACCGCGACGTATTTGATGGACAGCATCAGGGCCAACCCGGCAACGAATGCCAGCGTCGCGCCATTGGGTTGAACACGGATGGGGCCGCGTAGCCCGCCCCAAACCGCGAGCAGAAACGCGCAGGTCAGGGCCACGTCGTTGTGGAAGCTAAACGTTTGCAGCAGGAACGGTCGCAGGACCAGCGTGCCGGCGGCGACGATCAGGGCCATGCTCCGCGGCACGTCCAGCCGGCGCAGGATTCCGTAGGTCAACACGCAGACCCCGATCTGAAAGGGCAACAACACCAGACGTGCCCAGAACTCGCCGCCGGTCAGGGCCATCATCGCGGCGGTGAGCATTTCCACCAGGATCGGCCCATACGCGGGTGCGGGTTCATGGAACCACGGCGTAAACGGCGCCAGCCATCCGTTCTGCAGCCAGGTAGCTGGTATGCTGAGATGGTAGATCAGGTCGTCGGTTTGCAGCGGTACGACGAAGCGCGCTTGCCGCAGCAGTTCGAGAAATGTCCCCACCAGCAGGCCCGCGACCCCAAGCGCCAACCACCAATCGCGATTCGAGTCATCGTTTCCAGGCCCATCCCTGATCCCGTCGTTCAGCATGCGTCCCAGCTCGTCCGGTCCGTGAACTCCAGAAAGCACTCGGCCGACTCCGAAGGGGAGGCCGCTCCCTGACGGTCGCAGTACGGATCCTTTTCGTCAGTCGCGCCGGTTGGGGCGGTGCTTATCAGTACCGCGAGCGTGAGCGAGCGGCCTGTTTCATCTCGCTGGGAGTCGGCATCGTTCACATTTCGTGATGGTACGGTCGCTGGTCGAGCGTTTCCACCGATTTCTGAGCGCGGCGATCAAGTTGTTCGCGGGTTGGGTGCCACTAAACCGTGCAGATGTCGCGCCGGGCGAAGACGAGACCGCCACTCAGCCACAACAGCCCGCCCACCACGATCAGAACGACCATGTCCCCTACCGGCCACGTGGTCGCCTGGATGATGAGTGCCGGTCGATAGTAGGTCAGCAGACTGAGGAATGCGACAGGTTGGGCGGGCTCCCACAATTGGGTGATGAAGTTCAACAGCATGGAGGAGAGTACAAAGCCGAGTACCACGAAAATCGCCCGGCCGCGGCGCTCGCTCAATGACGACACCAGGTAAGCCAATCCGCCTACCGCCAGGAACAGACAATAGAAGTTGGCGCCAACCACGAGCAGCCGCCCGGGGTCGGTCCGCACCTCCGCCGGACTCGCCGAACTGCCCACCATCCAGCCCGTCCATCCGGCGCCGATGATCAGGATTCCAGTCCCCATCAGCACGACGGCATCGCACAGGTACACCCTCCACCGCGACACTGGAAGCCCCAGGAGCAGATCCATGG
>JADFPW010000244.1 GCA_022562105.1 Planctomycetota bacterium | reverse complement strand
GTGATGATCTGCTCTGGACCAAAGCTCCCCAGCCCGTCGCTGTTTTCATACCACGCGATCTTGTCGTCGTACTCAGATGCCGAGAGGATGTCGATGTCCCCGTCGCCGTCCAGGTCCGCCGCGAAGACGGACAGGGCGCCGTTCGCCGTAGTGGTAACGATCTGCTCCGGGCCAAAGTTCCCCAGCCCGTCGGTGTTCTCATACCACGCAATCTTGTCGTCTAGTTGGGATGCCGAGAGCACGTCGGCGTCCCCGTCGCCGTCCAGGTCTGCCGCAAAGACCGAAAAGACGCCTTCCGCGGTGGTGGTGATGGGGATCCGGTCGATGAACAGCCCGGCACACTCGTCAGGGATACCGTTCCCGTTGCAGTCCTGGCTTACGCCCTCGCTGATGTCGCAATCATCCGGAACGCCGTTGAGGTTACAATCGACCAGGTCGCACTCGTCCGGAACGCCATCGACGTTGCAATCGGCGCTCGTGCCGCCGGTGAGGTCGCATTCGTCCGGCAGCTCGTTCGCATTGCAGTCGTCACTGGTACCGACACTAATGTCGCAGCTATCCGCGGAACCATTGCCGTTGCAGTCGGTCTGTGGCTGGCACTCGTCCGGCACGATGTCGCCATTGCAGTCTCCACTGGTGCCCGCCGCGATGTCGCACGAGTCCGGAACCAAATTGTGATTGCAGTCATCCTCGCACACGCCGAGGCATTCGTCTGGAGTGCCGTTCTCATTGCAGTCTGTGCTGGTTCCCTCGGCGATGTCGCATCCATCGGGTATGCCGTTTGCGTTGCAATCCCCGTCCGGATCCCCGCAGACCACAACGATCCCAAGACCGTGGTACCCCGCTCCTGCTATAGCCACGAAGTTCTCGTTGGGGGCAGGCACATCCAATTGGCCGAACGCGTTCCATCCCCACGCGACGACCATTCCATTGGACTTGAGACCGAAACTGTGGAAAAAGCCCGCTGCGACTGCCACAAAGTCGGTATTAAACGCCGGTACGTCGCATTGGCTGTCGGCGTTGGATCCCCAGCACACAATCGAGCCGTCCGCCTTGAGGCCGAGACTGTGGTTACCGCCTGCTGCCACCGCTACGAAGTCCGTGTTCGGCTCCGGAACGTCGCTTTCGCCGGAGTCGTTCGATCCCCAGGCGACGATCGAGCCATCGGCCTTGAGGCCGAGAGCATGGATCCAACCCCCCACCGAAAGCGCGACGAAGTCCGTATTGAACGGCGGCACATACAATATCCAGTCGTTGTTATCTCCCCAACCTACGATCGAGCCGTCAGCCTTGAGGCCGAAACTGGTACAACCTGCAGCCTCGACGGCGACGAAGTCCGCGTTCGGATACGGCACCTTCAGTTCACCACAGAAGTTGCAACATCCCCATATCTGAATCGACCCGTCGGATCTGAGCCCAAGAGTGTGCGCATCGCCCCCGGCGATCCCCACGAACCCGGTGAGCGACTCATCGATGTCGCATGCGGCCCCGCAGAAGCCCCAGGCTGCGATCGAGCCATCGGCTCTCAGGCCTAGGTTGTGATAGTCGCCAGCCGCAACCGCCACGAAGTGGTTGTTCTTACCCGGCACGTTTGAGTCTGGATCTCCCCACGTCACGATCGACCCGCCCTCATCGAGTGCCCAGGCCGTTGCGCTGGATAGAAGGCCCATGACGATCACGGTGAGCAGCCCTTGGAGGCCGCTGGTCCGCAAGAGACTCCGACCACCAACAGCGGTCCCAGGCCGACCATGGGTGTGGGTGCATTGGCCCGGTGGGCACACTTCATTCAATGCCGTCTGCGCTCCTGCCGTCTCCCAGAGCGTTGTTCCTGACATGGCATGGCCTCCTTCTGTAAGCATGCGGCCCATCCTCGAGTCCCAGAAATGGCCCGTCCGGCCTTGGCCCGACGCTCCGGCAATTGTACCACATCTCGATCTCGATGACACGGTGAGTAGGCGAGGCTTGCCGGACAGTTTCGACGCCCGTACTGTTTCCGAGGCGGGCGAGTGCGGGGAGCAGGAGATTTCAGGGAAGCGTGGCAGAGGGCCGAAGTCTATGTCTGTGCGGTGGCGGAACGGGATGAAATCGCGAGCCCTCTGGAGCCGCGTTACGTTGCGGGCGTTGCAACTCGGTGCCCTCGGGCTCAGCTCGAGCGCCCTCGGCTGGGCCGTGGCGTGTAGTGCGGGGCCGGACAACAGTCAAGTTCCCGACGACGGAGCAACCGGCGACGGCGTTTCAGACGCCGGGCCAGGGCCAACCATCGGCACCACCACCATGGCCAGCACCGTCTGCCAGGCCGACGGGCAAGCAGGAGCGGAATGCTACGTGGTGACGGTAAGTTGTGCCGGAGTAGCCGATGCGGACGTCATCGTCAAATACCGCCCCGGGGACGGCGACACATCCGACGCGACCGGCGGCGCCGGCACCATCATTTTCATGACCGGTGGCGGTGGCACGGAGTACTATGAGGATTCTTTCACGTACGGCCCGAACCTCATAGAGGATCTGATTGGGGCAGGCTTTGCCACCGTCCAGGTGAAGTGGGATATCAGTTGGATCACGGGGCCTGGCGGGTTTGAGCGGTTGGCCTGCCGACCGGCCACGATCACCCAGTGGATCTACGACGAACTTCATGGCGGCGGTGACGCCGAGCCCTTCTGTGCCACCGGCAACAGCGGCGGCTCAGCGCAGATCGCCTACGCCCTGACGCGCTATGGGCTGGCGGCTGTGTACGACACCGTAGTACCGAGCAGCGGACCCCCTTCCGGACGTGTCGACCTGGGGTGCGGGGACTGCAATCCGGACCTGGACGTGGTCGACGTCCCCTGCGCCAACGACTCACTGTGCTACTTGCCAGGCCGGATCAACACGATCGACGGAGCTTATGCCGGTTCCCCCTGCCGGGACGGAGAGTTCGAGGTCTTGATGGCCGACAGTGTCGTGACCGACGGCGCCGATTTGCACTATCCATCGACCAAAGTGATCGCGGTGTTCGGCGAACTGGACGGGACCAACGCCGTCGCCCAGGGGATGCAATGGTACGACGCCATCACCAGCGAGGTGGAGATCATCTGCGCACCCGACACCACGCACAGCGTAGCCTCTGCGGTGCCGGGCTACGAGATTCTGCGCGACGAACTGATCGCCGAGTGCAAGCTGCGGCCATAGCCGGCTGACCCTCCGGATGGGCCGAGGTCGTATCGACGATCTGCCCCTTCGGGCTGCCGGTGGTAACAGGCAAGGCGACTCGGGCGATCGAGTTTCGTTCGGCATCCGGCGTTAGCCCCATCGATTGGACCTTGCCCGGACAGGTTGGGGGAGCCTATCGTTTATTTTGGGTGGCTGACGGTACGCGGGGAGGCCGATGGAACCGAATTGGGGACTGGACCGTGCCACACCAACGGGCCGGGATATCCGTCTGGGAAGTGTTGAACAGGGATGCAGCGGATGGTCGCTGGGATTGATGCAATTCTTAGTTCACGGCGAGTCGGGGCGATCGGACTCTGCCTCTGCGCCCTCGGCCCATCCATCGGCTGCCTAGCGATACCCGATGGCGGTCAGATTCCAGACACAGGGACAGGCGGTGACGGAATTCTAGATTCCGGAGGAGTGCCCAGTCTCGGCACGATTACTGCGGCCAGCAGGGTTTGCGAAGCCGACGGACTGGCGGGGGCGGACTGTTACGTGGCCACCGTAAGTTGCACCGGGGTGCCCGACGCCGGCGTCGCCATTAAGCATCTCTCCGGAACCGGCGACACGATCGGCACGATCATTCTCACCGCCGGTGGAGGCGGTCAGAAATACTACGAGGATTCAACATTCTACACATTCGGCCCGAATCTGGTGGAAGACCTCCGCGACGCAGGGTTTGCAACGGTCCAAGTACGGTGGGAAGACGGGTGGAATCTGGGGCCGGGCGGCTGGGAACGAGTAGGCTGTCGATATGCCACCGTGGCCCAGTGGGTTTACGACGAGCTGCACCGCGGTGGGGGTTCTGCGCCGTTCTGCGCCACCGGCAACAGCGGAGGCGCCTCTCAGATCGCCTATGCCATGACGCGCTACGGGCTGGACGAGCTGTTCGACATCGTGGTGCCCAGTGGCGGACCGCCGGCCGGGCGCATCGACCTGGGGTGCGCCTGCAGTCCGAGTCAGGCGACGGTCGAGGTTCCGTGCGGTAACGACTCTCTTTGCTATGACGATCTGGCCATTGGGGCGATGGACTCCGCCTATGACGGCACACCATGCGCGGATCTGGAGAGTGAGATTCTCGCCGCCGATAGCGTGGTGGCCGATGATGCCGATCTGCACTATCCGTTCACGAAAGTGATCGCGGTATTCGGCGACGCGGACCCGACCAGCGCCGTGCCCCAGGGGATGCAGTGGTACGACGCCATCACCAGCGAGGTGGAGATCATCTGCGTACCCGAGACCCAGCACCGAGTGGCCTCGGCGATGGCGGGCTACGAAACCCTGCGCGACGTGCTTATCACCGAGTGTACGCGGGCACCCGAATAGCCCATCGAAAAAACCTGGGGGACCGACTTCTTTAACGGGCTGCTAGGGACACTCGCCGAAGCGGTCCAGAACAAACCCGCTATCGAGCGGATCGACTACGCCGTCGCCGTTCATATCGGCGGAATCGCAATTCGGATCGCCAGTGCCCACGTCGCAGCCGAACCGTGCCAGCACAAAGCCCGTATCCAGTGGGTCGACGAGCCCGTCGCCGTTAGCGTCGCCTTCGCACGGAATCTCCTCGTCGGGACACAGGGTGTAAACGTAGACCGCACCGGCATTGATCCCGTTCTCGTTGTCGTCGAATTGGGCACTTACCATGACCGTGTGGCTGCGGATGGCGACCGACATGCCGAACCAGTCATCGTTCGCGAAATCCGAGGCCGTCAACTTGATCTCCTCGATCCAGTCGGTCCCATCGTAGCGGTAGACGTAGGCCGCGCCGGAGTCGTGGCTAATGCCGTACGCCCCGATCACGATGACATCGCCATTGATCGCCACGCTGTCGCCGTAAAAGCCCTCGGTCCCTCCGTCAGAGGCCACAAGTTTAGCCTCTTCGATCCAGGTGCTTCCATCGAACCGGTACACGTAGGCGGCGCCGGACACCGGGGCCAAGCCCTCAGCCTGGTCCGCCCCCACGACCACCACGTCGCCGCTGCTGGCGATATCGCCTCCAAACTCGTCCCCGTCCTGTCCGTCCGAGGGCACCAGCTTGGCCTCCTCCACCCATTCAGTCCCGTCCCTGCGGTAGACGTACACCGAGCCGGTTTCGTCGGGGCCGCCGTTCTCATCCTTATGCGCACCGACGAAGATCAGGCCGGGGCTCACCGCGATGGAGTAGCCAAACCAATCACCCGCGTCCCCGTCTGAGGCCAACAACTCGACCTCTTCATTCCACTCGGTGCCGTCGAACTTGTAGACGTAAGCGGCCCCGGCGTTGTTGCCGAGGTGGTCATGTTTTCTCGACCCGACGACCGCCACATTGCCTTGGATGTCGAGAGCGTGTCCGTACGTGTCACCATTCCCTCCGTCGGAGGCCAGGAGCGCGGCCTCCTCGAACCACTCAGTTCCGTCAAAGCGAAAGATGTAAGCCTTGCCGGTACCAGGCCCACCCTGCGGCGGCTCAGGTGCGCCGATGAGGATGGCATCGCCGCTGATGGATACCAGGGCGCCGAAGAAGTCAAGAGCTCCGCCGTCGGAGGCTGTCAGCTTGGCATCCTCCACCCATTCGATCCCGTCAAAACGGTAGACGAACACGGCGCCGGCATCCTCTGCTTGGTCGTCATCACGGGCCTGGGAGATGAGTGCGAGAGGGCCATCGCCATTGATGTCGACGCCGAGGTCGATGTTGTAGCCGAGCTCATCGTCTTCTTCACCGTCCGAGGATAGAATCTTCTGCTCATCGGCCCCCTCATCGCCGCACACCTGGGCTAGAACCACTGGCGACCCGGACCCAACGGCCAACACCAAGAACCCGGTTACAATGATTCCGACCTGAAGCTTCCCTGACATGACCAACCTCCTTCTTCTCCAAATCGCGTCTTCGGCGGCGGCCCAAGCGACAGGCACAGGTCTCTCGCCTATCCAGCGCAACCCGACACCCAGCGCCCCATTGAGCCAAGCAACCAAATAGCAACCTTACTGTACCACACTCGTTCGGATTGTGTCAAGCACCAACCGCAACCGGTAGAACGTCCTGATGTCGTGGCGCGAAGCGGCGTGTTGACACCCCATATCGGGCGTGGGATGGGGCCTGGCTCGGAAATCCCGGCCCAGCGGGAAGATTCTGGGCCGTGAGGTGTCAGATTTGGGCGTCTCGTGCAGGAGTAGTAGTGGACAGGGATGGGCGGGACAGGACGACAAGGCTCGCCTACCCACTGCATCATCGAGATGTGGTACAATGGCCGGAACGTCGGGCCAGGGCCGGATGGGGGAATACCTGAGATGGGACAATACGACGCATGTCGAAGAGGAGGCCAAGCGATGACAGCTTCTCGAAAGACATTTCCATGGCTGCCCGCGATCTGCGGATTGGCCCTGGCTACGGGCTCGGTGGCCTGGGCCGAGGTGATCAACGTGCCCGGCGACTTTGCCACCATCCAAGCGGCCATCGACGCGGCCATCAACGGGGATGAGGTAGTGGTCGCGGCTGACACTTACGTCGAAAACGTGGACTTCCTGGGCAAGGACATCACCGTGCGCAGCACCGATCCGCTGGATCCGGACGTGGTGGGCACGACCATTATCGATGGCGGCGGAATCGGGACGGTAGTAGTCCTTTCAACCGGCGAGATCAGCGGCTTTACCATCACCGGTGGGGTCAGCACCGGCGCCCAGGGCGGTGGAGTGGATGCCACGGGAGGAGCGGTGGTCAGCCATAACGTCATTACTGCCAACGTGGCCGGTG
>JADFPW010000243.1 GCA_022562105.1 Planctomycetota bacterium | reverse complement strand
CGAGTTCGACAAGGTCTTGATGATCGGCGAAGGAGCCAAATCCGAGATCGGCCACCCCTACGTTAGCGGCGCCAAGGTCGCGGCGACGATCAAGCGGGAGATCAAGGGCAACAAGCGCGCCATCCGGAAGATCCGCCGGCGCAAGAACTACCGCCTGCGCAAGGGCCACCGACAACGCTACCTGCAAGTCACCATCGACAAGATCCTCGTCGGCCGCGCCCGCTCGGCGGCGATCCTCTCTTTCGTCTCTTCAGCTCCGGAGAGTTACGCTTGGCCGGCATCAACTTTATTGATTGCGGTCATCCATATCACGCCGGGCGCGGCGTTTGGCTTTGAGCAGACGGCTGGTGGCGTCCTCGGCTGGTTCATCCTTGGCGCCAGGTTTGGGCGTGGTGGTCGATGGCTTGCCTTTGTCGTCGGTGGGCGTCGCTTGGGCGCCACCCAACGCCTCTCCCAAATCACCCAGCGGGGCGGTCGATTCGCCGGCCTCGAACTTGGATCGTGGATCGGGTGGCGGGTCAGCCGCGCCGCCGGTTTGTTGTGGACGACGGATGGCCTTGCCTCGGGCGGTTCGTTCCTCTTGAACCTGTTCGCGGCGGTCTTTGAGTTGGTCGAGTGAGGCTGCGCTTCGTTCGCCTCGACCGGCCAGCACGGTGACGCCGTGGGTGAAGAACCCGATGGTCGGCATGACGTACTGGAAGCGAATGGCCCAGCCGACGGCCTCGCCCAGCAGAAGCGTGCCACCCACGGCCATGATGCCCCAACCCGTTCGAACCCCGATCCCCACGCCGAACAGGAGGAATACGTCGAGCAGCACTTCGACAACGATGGAAAACGCCAGCCAACTGGCCAATCGACGAACGGCTACGTCCAGCAGGAACAACGGCAGTAATAGCCAGGCGATCACCCATTCCCACGCCGGGCGCCGGGCCTCCACCGGCGGTAGATCGTGGCGAAACACATCGTCGGTATCCGGATTCATGGTCAGCCATCGGCCGTTCGTGATGTCCTGAATCTGACGGAGCAGCGTTTCGTTGGTCGATCGTTCGCGGTACTCCGGTGAGAAGGGCATGGACAAGCCGATGTGAAGAACGCCCATCGACTCGCTGCCCGAAGAGACCGCGATGTTTACGATGTACTGACCCGTCTGATCGATGGGGAAGTCCGCCTGGTATCGACCGGGAGCTGTTTGGGTGATGGTGATGGGAACAGCCGTCTGATCCGGCCGAATCACGTTGCCCCGACACACCAGCGTGTCGAGATAGGATGCATCCGCGCTTAGGGCCTCGAAACCGACGTGGGCCCGATCGCCGTCCATCTTGACGAACGTCTCAAAGTCGGCCGTCGCTTCCTGCCGCATGCAGTAGCGGACCATCTGGGCCCAGAGCTTGGCGAACTTGGGCCAGCGGGTCCACTCGGTGCCCCACCGCCGCCAGAACCCGCTGGTAAAGACCAGCGATCGACCCATGCCCTCCTGCCAGTGGACCAGCACGGGATCGTACCCGTCGGCCGACTTGCGTAGCAGCACGGGACGGACCCGCGAATCGCTCTTGGGTGAAGTCAGCACCAATCCGCCCAGCTCGGGCACTCCCTCGGCCAGGGAGATGCCGGGCAACAGATCGCTGTAGCCCGGCACCAGGTAAGGCATAAAAGGTTCCTCGTTGATAAGCGGCTTGCGAACGATTTTCGATTCCTTGACGAAAATCTGCGGTAGGGCGTTGGGGTTCATGACTTTGTAGAACCGCCCACCGGTCCTGTTGGCGATCTGTTTGAGAGACGCGTCCCGAACGTGCATCCCGTAGCCGATCCCCACCGTGCTGACCGTGACCTTGGCTTTTATCAGCGCGTCCAACACACTGCGCGACGGCGGGGATGGGTCGCCGTCGCTCAGGATGATCATGTGCTTCTGCGCCGCCGATCGGGCCACACCCTGGAATGCGTTGAGCGCCAACCGCATGGCCGGATCAAAGTCCGGCATGTCACCGATCTGCATCCGATCGATCCGCTGCTTGATGGCCGTCTTGTTGGAGGCCAGCCGCATCGGAACCTCCCAATTGATTCCGCCCGGCGACCAACTGTAGGCCACCACGCCCAGAAAATCGCGCGAGCTGATCGTGTCGGCCGCCTTCTTGGCAACCTCCTTTCCCCAGAAGTTCCCCCGATTGATTTCGCAACTGTGCATGATGATGACCAGAGCGCCCTGGGGGATGATCCGCTTGTGTTTGAGGTCGAAATCAACGGGCATGACATCCTCGACCGGCGATCCGATCCAACCGCCGGCGCCGAAACTGTCGTCGCCACCGGTCATGATCAGCCCGCCGCCGCTGTTGCGCACGTAGGAGACCAGGCTACGCTGCTGCTGTTCGGTGAACACATGGGCAGGAACGTTGGCCAGGATGATCACCGCATAGTCGAGCATTTCCATCGCATCGCCCGGGCCGTCGCTGACGTCTTTGAACACCACATCGATGTTCTCGCTGCGCAGGGCGTCGACCAGCGGCTGATCCATGTCCAGATCAGACGACAAGACGAGTACTCGTCCCTTGCCTGAAATGAAGCTGAATGCGGTGGCTACGTTGTTGTTGGGGATCTGATCCATGCTGGGATCGGCCGGACGAAAACGGGCCTCGAAACGCTGGGCTCCCATCTCATCCATTCCGATCGGAAGAACGACGTTGAACGGATTGTTCCCCGGTTCGAGCTCGACGGTCGCCAATTCCTCGGGCAGATCGAGCTTCTGCCCGTTGCGGTACAAATCGATTACCCCGCGGGCCCGTTTTTCCGAACGGATCAAGATGCGCAGCGGCATCTGGTCGCCGGCCCGGATCTGCGACGGGGCCACCAGCCGCTCGATCGAAACCTCGTTGGTGTGCCGATACCACAGCGGAACAACGTCGATAGGCACACCGTTGCTGCCCGCGTTCGCCGCCTCGGCCAGCACGTCCCCCATGTTGTCGTTCCCGTCGGTCAGCAGGACGATCCGCTTGGCGGCGTCGTGCGGGAACATGGCCATGGCCAATCGAATGGCCGCGGCTACGTCGGTGCGATCGGGATTCTCCATCGGCGGCAACCGACCCGGCTCGAGGTGGTAGCCGGGTTGCGGCAACTGTTCCAGGAAGGCGTGTCGAGCAAAATCGATGACCCCAATTCGATCGTGCTGCCCGGCGTGTTTGCTGACCGCTTGCAGATAATGCTCCTGGGCCTTTTGTTGGTCGGCCGGAATGCTGCTCGAGCGGTCCATGAGGAACATGACCGCCAGATCTTCGCTCCGCCGAACGTGACTGATGCCTGCTAGCGCCATGGCCAACACGATGATGACCAGACTTCGCACCACCAGCGCCAGAACACGGCGAGTCCCTTCCAACCCCGCCAGACTGCGAATCGAAAGCACCACCAGCACCGGCACCAGCAAGCACAGCAGCAGCCATCGCGGTTGTTCGAAGGTCAACGATAGCAGCACGGCCGGCGGCATCAGGGTCTCACGATCTGTATTCGGCTGTTGTATGAATCCACGACGTAGATCAATCCGTTCGGCCCCAGGGTCGCTCCCCAGGGCGACCACAGGCGTCCCAGCTCTCGTCCTTCGCCCCCCCACACGCCCAGCGACCGCCCCTGCTGGTCAAACCATTGTAGGCGGTGATTGCCGTATTCGCACACCAAAATCTTCCCGTCCGGCGTGCAGGTCAGATCGTAGGGATAACGAAGCTGCCCCCGCTCCCGGCCCATCTCGCCGAACGTCGCCAGCACATTCCCGTCCAGATCCAGTCGTACGATTCGGTGGTTACAGGCGTCAGCCACCCATAGCGTCTGTTCATCATCGATGTCGATGGCCGACGGACGCACCAGACGCCGTCCGTCGATGGGCTCTTCCGCCAGGGCAGCCACAAACTGCAAATCGGGCGACCATTTGGTGATCCGGTCGTTGCCGCTGTACTCGCTGACGTAGATGAATCCTTGGGCATCGAAAGCGACATCGGTGGGCAGTTGAAACTCTCCGTCTCCGAAGCCTTCGCGTCCGAATCGAGCCAGCTCCACGCCGTCACGATCGAAGACCAGCACGCGATGGTAATGGGTGTCGGCCACAAAGATTCGGCCGTCGGGATGAGCCGATAACCCGACCGGCTTGCCCGACTGCTTCTCGGGCATCGACCAGGATATTTCCGCTAGACCATCTTGATCGAATCGTTGAATCCGGGCCGACTTGTCCACCACGTAGACACTGCCCTGGCCATCCACGGTGATGGCCCGCGGATAGCTGAACATGCCCAACCCGAGTCCCACACCGCCGAATGAACCGACCACGCCATTGTCGGTCAGCGGCGCAGGTTCGCACCCCGCTACGCAAAGCAGCACCCCGCACAGCATCACTCCGCATAGAGCACCAACGCCTAGTCGAGCACCAGTTGCGAGGCGACCCTGGACGCTCCCGTGCCACCCCTCAGTACCGCGACCGCGAGGGAGCGGCCCCCGCGTTGCCCGTTTGGCGCTTATTCGCTCACGGTCAATGAGCAAACGGCATGTGCCCGCAGCGTTCACTTCTCCCCCACCACCTGCACGGTTATGGCTCGCGTGCGTGACCTCGTATCGCAATCGATCAGCACGATCTGCTGCCAGGTACCCAGCACCATTCGCCCATCGACCAGCGGCACGGTCAGGCTAGGCCCGATCAGCGTGGCCCGAACGTGCGAGTGACCATTGTCATCGTGCCACGTCTCTTCGTGAACGTATCGACCGTCTTCCGGTGCGATGTGCTCCAGTGCGGCCTTGAGATCGTGATTCACCAGCCCGGGCTCGTACTCCGTGGTGGTAATCGCCGCGGTCGAACCGGTAACGAATACGCACACCAACCCGTTCTGGATGTTCCCCCCAGCCAGGCACGCTTCCACCCCATCACTCAGGTTGATCACCTGCGAGTTGCCCTTCGAGGAAACCTCGAAACGATGGGTCTCTACCGCCATCAGCGCGTTCTCCACTATCGGACTCGTATGCTGCGGCCGCCGTCGATCGTGCAAGCACCGCATCCGTCCGTGGCACAAGACCCTAGCCGAACGCGATGGGCCACGCGTCCATTCTCATTCGTTTCGCCCCTATTTCGTCTTCCGGGGCAACGGCCGGGTACGAATCCGGTCGTTAGTCACCACCGCGAAGTGACCGATCCAATCGGTGCGACTCTCCAGGACTGCAAGTGCCCGGGCGTTGTCACTCTCGGGATTCGACCCCGTAAGGCGGAACAGAACGATCCCGCACCCCGCCGGCAGACCGAAGCGGAACGCCAACTCCCCGAAATCCTTGTCCAAAGTGACCAGAAGTCTTTCCTCGGACTGGGCCCGCTCGAGCACCGCCCGGTCACCACTCCCGGGCATGGTCTCCTTGACCGAGGTGATGTCATGCCCGCGCTGGCGGAGCGCCTGAATCACCGGTCCCGGAACATTCTCGTTGGCCAGGATGCGCATGTCTCGCGTTCCGCAATCAGCCCTGAACCGGATACACCTTCTCGGATTTCAGTATCTCGCTGGCGTAGGCCAGACAGGCCTGGATGTCCTCGACGTTGATGTGGTCATACTGCTGCATCACCTGCTCGTGGCTCCAGCCTCGGGCCAGCAGGTCGATCACCAACTCCACGGCGATACGCGTGCCCTTGACCACCGGCTTTCCCACCAGGATGTCCGGGTCAATCACGATACGATCTGGCCAACTCATGCGGTCTCTCCTGTCGCCCCTGCAACGTCAAACGGCGCCCGACGGTTGTAGTCACTCCCAGCATTCTCCGCAACCGTTGGGCCCTCGATTCGAGCAAAACATCGGAAATAGCTGACTGTCCCCTACCTCCAACGCGGCGATGACGATCCGTTTCATCCCGTCGTGATGGAAGAAGCCGAGGCGGCGATAGCAGGAGATCGTCCAGAAGTGGACGTGACCGGCTCGTTGAATCGTCTCAAGTGCGCAGGCATCGCAGGAGGATAACGATTCGCCTCCCCCACCGCTGAAGCGATGGGCCACCCGTCAAGAAATGTAGTAACTGTCCTGATTAACCCTGATTAACCGGAGGCCGCCCCGGACGCGCCGGGCAGTCCATCCCGGACGCCCTCAATGAAGAAACGCAACTTCTCAGATCGAACCTCGAAGTACGGAAGCTGGTACGTCTTGAACACGCCCTTGCCGTCGTGCCCGTCGCCGACGCGGCGCTTGAAGCTCAGCCGGAAGGAGAGCCTATTCCATAACTTCGTGAAACGGTCCAAGCGATTGTAGATCGGGAAGGAGCACGCCAAGAACGAGCTGCTGTAAACGTTGATAACGGGCCTCTGTTCGTCGAAGTCGCGAAGAGCCCCGAGTATCTGGCACGCGCGCTCGTCGATGGTTGACAGCATGAAGCTGGCCGTCGTACCTCTCAGGAAGGTCGAGGCTACGCTCTTGCTGTGATCCGACAATGGAATGGGTAGCTGGAAGTTTCCCGACTTGCCCGGACCCGCAAAACCTAGCGCGATGCTGATGTTCTGCATCTGGATCCCGTGGTTCACAATCCAGACTTTCAGTTCGTACGCCGTTCCCACCGCGGTTTGGGTGAAGCTCGAGCTAAACCTCCTCATCTTCAGAATGACCCTGTTGCTACGTCGGGATTCGCGCCACGACACACACCATGCGCCCAGTGCGGCGACCATGCCCCCAGTTGACACAATCGTGGCGATGTAAGGCAAGTTGTTTTCGTTCAGAACGTCTGTCAACATAGGGCACCATCATGCCGCCCTCGTGGGCGCGGCGTCAAACCAGCTTCTTCGCGAGTTCCTCGTCGAGAATCTCGCGGACGGTCAGGGCCACGATCACCCGCCCGCTCTGGCGGAAGAAGGCGTCGATTTCGCGGAGAGCATCGCGGGTGTAGTCGAAGGAGACGAAGAAGCCCTTGTTGCGGTCCTCGCGGGTCATTA
>JADFPW010000242.1 GCA_022562105.1 Planctomycetota bacterium | reverse complement strand
GCCCCTCCAGCGAGCAACGCAGTTGTCACCGCAAGGACAGCGAGCTGCCTGGGTTTGGTCACCATTGGGTTTCTCCCATACGGAACACGAGTGAAACAAACGCAGCCCCATCAGCGGTGGTGACCGCACCCTGTTCTGGATCGCGCTTCAGTGCCATCACGAGCGCCTCTTGATCCATGCCACGGCTCCCAATCCCAAGGCTGCAAGCGCCACTGCGCCCGGTGCGGGTATGGGGACCGGTGGATTCACGAACGACTCGCTGCCGCCGCCGGCAAAACCCTGCACGTGGATCCCGATTCGGAGCTCGGCGGAGTTCAGCTCGCTGATGACGTCGGCCAACGTCCCTCCGCCCATTAGATCGAAGACTATCCCCAACGACTCACCAGGATTCACCCCGTTGCTCGAAGGCGGAGAATCCGCATCGGCGAGGAAACCCGCCGTCACCTCGAACGGCGGCAGGAGGTTGTTCCCGCCGGGCAGATCCGGCGGACTGCCATCTTGAGTGAAATCCACCCCGAGATCCCCGCCGTTGTCGTCAGCATCGATGAGGAAGGCGATGCCCAAGAGGGTCCCATCGTCGAAGTAAACGTCGGTAATAGAGGAAGCGTCCGGACCGATGTTGGTGAACGAGAATAACACTTGGCCCGCTCCGAAATCGCTAACGGTGACGAACAGCTGGGCCTCTCCGATTACCGCATCGCCGGCGTCGTTATTGGTTATGTTGTCGAATCCGAATGTTAGGTCCGCCCGCACTTCGACAGCAAGCATCGACATCGTCAGCAAGATTGCGGCGTACGCGAGACCAAGGGTCTGGCGACACCCCACCTTCAAATTCCATTGCGTATTCATAATCTTTCTACCTCAAACGGCGAAACTCATCGGATCACCCGGATTGCAGAGCCTCCGGGCCTACACCTCGCCAACCGTCTCCTGCCCAAGGCAAACAGCCCGAGTCGCTACGGCGAATAACGCCGTTGCCACTGCAACGACAGCGAGTTGCCTGAGTTTGGTCGCAGCGCTTGGTTCCTCTCTTACGAAACGCGAGTGAAGCGAGCGCGGCCCCATCGGCAGTGGCGACCGCAGCCGGCTCTGGCTCGTGCGTTGGGGTTATCCCAAACGCCTCTTGACCCAGGCCACTGCCCCCAGTCCCACGGCTCCGAGCAACACGGCCCCCGGGGCCGGTATGGCGACCACGGTCCCGGCTGCAGGGTTCGGCGGAGTGCTGTCATCTAGAACGCCCGGGACATAGTTCGGGGCGTGGTGCGAAAGGAACCATGACACTTCGGATTCGTCAGTGTCGAACAATCCGGTCATAAAGGTCCAGGTTAGGCTGCTACCACCGTCGGTGAACCCCGACCCCGCTACGATTGCTGATGCCGTCTCCGTCTCACCGGCAAGAAGGGGGAACGTCGCAGCATCGTGTCCGACCAGGTCGAGATCCAGGGACGCAAGGCCGAACGACGACACGTGGAGGGACCCGAACGGATTCCCATCCGGGAACAGTGTAACCGTAAAGTCTTCGATTCTTAAAACGCCCGGCGGTCCGATTAAAGACTCGATCTGATACGAATAGAGGTACTCAGTCAGGAGGCTGCCGCCGGTAGCGGCTATGACGAGCGAGTCGTGGACAGTAGCCGTGTAATCACCCGGCGCTAGGACCATCCAGTCCACTCGCCCTACGAACTGACCAAAGGTCAGGGGATTGGTGGAGAAGAAGTCTGCTTCTCCTGCGACGGAAACGACACCCAGCGGAGGTGCGATGTCCGCGACGGCCGGTGTAGACGGCATCGCGAGCGCTGCCAACGCCACGGCGGCGACCCATGAGTATTGCTTTCTGAACATCAAGATTTCCTTTCCTAAACTATCGCCTTACTACAGGCGCATCGTACGAAGTCTACCCAATGAAGACTCTTCCGTTTGCTTACCAGTTGTTTATGCTTAGGAAAGAACGGGCGGGGCGCGGGGATCCGCGTTGGTGAGGAAGTACTGCTGCGAGAGCATGCGCGAGATGGACTCGCGCAGGTGCCGGCCCAAGGCAGGTCTTTCTGCCACCGGCTGCTCGAAGAAGCAGACCGGCAACGCGCTGAAATCAAGATCAAAGGGAACGACGTGCCCCACCTGAGTCGGACCGCCGGGATGATACCATTCAGGGATGTCGGCCAGATGAAAGTGCTTGGCCGACCGAACGAAATGCCATGCCCCGACACTCAACATCGCGGACAGGAACAACTGGGCACTGCCCGGCACCGCGGGCAAGTCGCGAACCGTCGCCGCGGTCTCGCCGTCATACCCGGTGTCGAAAGCAGCTACGGACCCGGCGCTAGGCCAAAGATCCATGCCCAAGCTGTCCAACGATGGCGACGACCTGCCGGACGATTCCGCCGGCTGCAATTGTCCGTCAGATGCAAGAAGGAGCTGTCCGTCGAACGCGGGCGAAGATGCAGTCAGATCCCCGCGCGCAGTCCCCGCCGCCACAAGGAACACCAACCCACAAAGGATCGCTTTTGCTACTTTCACAAGTCGCCTAACCAGCGCGCAACCAACACGCGCTGGGTCTGATAGTACCGGCGGTCGGCCTGCCATGCAACCCAAAAGCCAGGTTTTATTGGTTTTTTTAACCGTATGCCCAAGAAACAAGTAAAGCCTCACTGCAAAATGCGGCGAGCCAACCGAGCCTCAAGCCCCGGAGACCCGTGCACTTGCCGCTGCGCCGACACGCACTGGCGGCATACCCCCGATAATCTCTATCCTGGCGCGGAAGCGAGGCCGACGATTCCAGGGTTGCCTTGAAATCGGGACATGGCGCCACCTGCCCCGGAGCCAAATGGGTTCGTTTCGTACAATCGTCATTGCCCCGACGACCTCAACCAATTCACGAACCGAGGCAGTCCGTCGGCCAACGCGGTGCGAGGCACGTAGCCCAGCTCTTTTCTGGCCCGCGATACATCAGCAAAGGTTCGGTCTACGTCGCCGGGCTGCGGCGGCTGGCGATCCAGCGTCGCCTTCTTGCCCAAGGCCCGTTCGATGGCCGTGATCAGATCGGCCAGGCTCACCGGGTGGCTGTTGCCCAGGTTGTAGATTGCGAATCCGGCGCATTTGTCGATCGCTCGCAGCACGCCGTCAACGATGTCATCGATGAACGTATGGTCGCGCATCATCGTGCCGTCGCCGAACACCGGGATCGGTTTAGCAGCTTCGATCAACCGGGCGAACTTGTGAATGGCCAGGTCCGGCCGCTGCCGGGGGCCGTAGACGGTGAAGAACCTCAAACAGGTGATGTCCATCCCGTAAAGGTGATGGAAAGTATGGCAGAGCAGCTCGCCCGCTTTCTTGCTCGCGGCGTAGGGAGAGATGGGGAAGTCGACGTTGTCCGACTCGGCGAACGGAACCTTCTTGTTGTTGCCGTACACGCTCGAGCTGCTGGCGAAGATGAACTTGCGAACTCCGTGGAGTCGGGCCGCTTCGAGAAGGACGGCCGTGCCGCCCACGTTGACGTCCTGATAGAGCACGGGTTGTTCGATCGACGGCCGCACCCCGGCTCGGGCGGCCAGGTGCACGATCACATCGACTCCGTGCTCGTGTAGCACAGTATTGACGGTATCGGCGTCACGGATGTCGCCTTCCACGAGGCTGAAATCATCCTTACCCTCGCATTTGGCCAGATTCGTCCGCTTTACCGCCGGCTCGTAGAAGTCGTCGAAACTGTCGAGAGCGACAACCTTGTGCTCCCGTTGAAGCAGTGCTTCGCACAGATGCGACCCGATGAATCCCGCGCCGCCGGTGACGAGAATCGTCATGAATCAGCTCCCAGGTACGTGCTCGTTACGCAGACGGACCGCACAAAGCCAAACCCATCCTGCAATGTAGGCATTGGATTTCTACGCTCAGACGTGATCGGGATCAAGCCCGTGGGCGACCCCGGGGTGACTCGTCGAGAACCAACTTGGACATGATCCACAGCTCGCCGAGGAGGATGAGAATGGCCATGGGCATCATGGTGAATCCGGCGAAATCGTGGAAGAAGCGTTCTGCCAGCTCGCTGCTGGTCAAGAGAAAGAGGAACGCCGTTATGACCAAGCGAATCAGGTTACAGACAATGGCCACGGCGACGCTGGACACGACGATGGCCGCCTTCTGCCACAGCGGGCGGGTCACCGAATAGGCCAGCACCGAGGCGACGACTACGAAGGCGGTCATCATGCGCAGGCCGCTGCATGCCTCAGCCACGGCGATGGGGACACGGTTGTTGAGCACCAGAACATTGCCTTCGCGGATCACGGTAACTCCCAACAGCTCCAGTACGAACATCGCGCTGGCCGTGGCCTGGGTCTGCAGAGGGTTGGAAATCAGGTTGTGAATGCGGCCGGGAAACGGCACCATCAGAAACAGAAAAAGCAGAATCCACCGGACTCGCCAGAACACCTGCCACCCTGCAATCAGAAGCACGAGCCCCACAACGGTCAGCACCAGCGAATAGCGTTCCGCCGACTCGTAAAGTGCGAAGAGCCCGAATGCCCGGGCTGCCTGGGCCAGCAATATGATTCCCAGACCCCACCAGCACGGCTTCATCCGGGATCCCTTCAGCGTTCGGCGATCTTGCCACAGCAGATAGAGCGCTGCGAAGGGTACGAGCATCCCCACGCTATAGTTGTCGTCGTTCTGCCAGTCGCTGATCAACCCGGACAGCGTCGGCCAATAGGACCAGAGCAACGCGATCGGTAGGAGAACCAGCGGCCCCCAACCGGCCCCGGCGTAGCGGCGCAGATCAAAGGAGACTCGATCGCCAACAGCTTCAACGGAGCGGGACATCATCAGCCTCCATCAGCCTGCAAATGACCGCGCGTAAATGGCCTGCGTCGATCCGAGCCACATCCGCCGGAAAGCGATCGCAGGTGATCAAATGATAACGCTTACCGCGAGACACCAGCCATGGCCTTCTCGACTGCGTCCTCCAGAGTTCTGCGTATCGCCGGAGCCGAGTCCGCTGCGAATGCGGAGACGATCTCTGTGGCTCGATTTCGCAGGCCTCGGCCCGAGCTGGCGATCTGTACCTGTACCACGTACCGCACATCGGTCTCGAGGTGCCATGCGTGCGAGCGAAGCAGCGAGACGTCCTTGCAAAACTGTCCGTCAATGATGTAGTAGTTCAGGACGGTGACACTCCGCGAGCCCAGGCCACCGTGTCCAAAGCGATGAACCAGACATGGCAGCTCGACTTCATCTTCGATGGTCAGCGCGTGCTCGCTCGTCTCTTCGAGGCTCCAGCCGGCCCCGGTGTAGCAGACTTCCGGACGATGGGGCATCAGATCGCGGAAGCGGACCCCGTAGGCAATGAACAGCGATACCTCGCCCCGCCCATCGCTGCGCACATAGCGTCTGCTCACATGGTCGTCGGTATCGGTCGCTTTCACGATCCGCTCGTCCAGGGCGACGTCGCTTCCGTTCCAGGGACCGATCTGCAGGGGCAAGGCGTTGAGCGTCCCGCGCGCTAGCACCACACTCCCTGCGAGCCCGCTCAGCCGACCGGCGGCAGCCCGATAACCGACCCCGGTGACGATCATCAGGCCGACCGCGACCCAGACCGTCGAAGCAGCCCATGTTGTATGTCCACTATGAAGGCGCATCGTTATCTCTCAACAAGTAAACCTGCACGGGCCGATAAAAGAATCCGGGGGAATCTCCGGATCCGCACCGACCAACACGCACGTGGTTGCGCTCCCCTGCAGCCCCGGACGAGCTTGACCGACGGTCGTTTGTATCGGATAGGCATGTGATCCGAATGGTTCTGCTTCCCTCTACCGTCCCTGTTTGGACGGCGGATCGGTGAAACTCTTGGGTCAGGTCACGTTGGGCCCTTGGAGGCTCTGCAGCGAATAGGATAGCGCGAAAACTAACGCACAACCAGGCCGCGACGAGGCCCCGGATGCGTGCATCCGGAGCGTCGGCCCATGTTCAAGCTCACTGCTCGGCGGCAGATCGAGTTAGTCTCATTTCTCCTTCTTACGGTAGCGTACCTGGGCTGCCAGACCGGATCATCAGATTCCACTGGCGCTACCACGCCCGAAGATGCCTTCATATTGGGTTTGGTGGTCGAGCCACCGGATGAGGCGGACTCCACCGGTGAGCCGGAGGGCGGCGACTCATCTAGCTCCGAGGGCCAAGGGGCTCCTCCGGTGGCCAATGCGGGCCAGAGCCTGCTCGTCTTTGACGAAACGCTCGTGATTCTCAATGGATGGGGCAGCAGCGATCCGGACGGGGATCCACTCACGTTGACCTGGACGCAAACTGCCGGTCCATCTGTCACCTGGAGCGAAGACTCGCCTGGGATCATCAGCTTTCTCGCCCCCGACGTCGATGAGGATACGCATCTGGAGTTCACGCTCTCGGTCTCTGATGGCACCTTCTCGGTAGATGATACTGTTTCCGTTGAGGTGATGAACACCTTGACCCCGGCGGACGCCGGGCTTCCCGATGTCCAATTCACGTTGCTGCTCCTGGACGAGACCGACCCGGATGCTCCTCTCGACGGACCGCGTCCCTTGATCGTCGTTTGTGTCGCTGCTACGATCGATGGTCAACCGATTCCGGAAGGAACGTTTACCTGGATGTTCGACGGCGTACCCGAGACCGGCCCCACCGACACGTACGCCATCCGGACGCATTCGTTCACGTCGGCTTGTAGTCACACGGTCGCATTAGCGCTTACCGTCAGCGGCCTGACCGTCGGTTGCCTCAACACCCAGAGCCTCACCTTGGAAGCTCACCCCACCGTCTGGCCGTCCATTTCCGGCAAGGTTCTTGATGCCTCCGGGGCCGGGGTCTCGAGCGCAACCGTGTCCGCCAACGCCGGCGGCACGACCGGCGTTACCGCGTTCGACGGTTCCTACAACGTTCATGTGCCCTGCGGCTGGTCCGGCGAGATCACGGCTCAACACCTCGACCACGTCTTCCAACCGTCAAGCCAGTC
>JADFPW010000241.1 GCA_022562105.1 Planctomycetota bacterium | reverse complement strand
GGGGATCCCAGTCTTCGCCCCAAATCACCTTGATGACGTTCCACCCCGCCACGCGAAACGCCGCCTCCAATTCCTGAAGGATCTGCCCGTTGCCGCGAACCGGCCCATCCAGACGCTGCAGGTTGCAGTTGATCACGAAGATGAGGTTGTCCAGGTCTTCGCGTGACGCCAGGGTTATTGCTCCGAGGCTCTCCGGTTCGTCGGTCTCCCCGTCGCCCAGAAAGGCCCAGACATGAGAGGCGCTGGTGTCCTTGATCCCTCGATCCTGCAGGTAGCGATTGAACCGAGCTTGGTAGATCGCCGAAATCGGGGCCAGACCCATTGATACGGTGGGGAACTCCCAGAAGTCCGGCATCAACCACGGGTGGGGATAGGAGCTCAGCCCTGGAGTGTCACCCAGCTCGAACCGGAAATTGGTGAGCTGCTCGACATCGATGCGATGCTCGAGAAACGCTCGCGCGTAAATGCCCGGTGCGGCGTGTCCCTGGAAGTAAATCTGGTCGCCGTGCCCGTCTGGATTGGCCCGGAAGGCGTGGTTGAAACCGACCTCCAGGAGCGTGGCGGCGGACTGGTAGGTGGAAATGTGCCCACCGACGCCGGCATGTAGCCGGCCGGCGCGAACCACGATGGCCATCGCGTTCCAGCGCACGATACTCTTGATGCGGCGTTCGATGGCCCGATCGCCCGGATAGGGAGGTTGCCGCTCGAGCGGGATGGTGTTGAGGTACGGCGTGTTGGCCGAGAACGGCGCAGCCACATCCGCCTGCCGCGCCCAGTCCAGCAAGTTGCTCAACAAGAACTCCGCCCGCTCCGGCCCGCTGGATCGGATCACCGCTTCGAGGGATTCGATCCAGTCGCGTGTCTCACGAGGGTCGGGATCGGTTGTGCGTTCAGCGCTACGGGGCATCGAGTACTTTCCGGCGTAAAGGATGGGCGATACAGGACTTGAACCTGTGACTTCCGCCTTGTAAGGGCGGCGCTCTAGCCAACTGAGCTAATCGCCCGCTAGACCGGTAGGATACTCGGACATGCTGCGGCGGCCAAGGCTCGATCCGGACCGGGGACCGCGTGCCCCGGCAGATCTCGACGCCAAACCCCCGATCATAGCTCACGGGCATCAATCGGCTACGGCTTGCCCTTGCAGGGGCAGCCGGTGGTCCGATAGACCGTAGAGCCCATCCCAAAACGCCATCGAGGAGGCGATCCAAACCGAGCCGCGCGCGTAAGCAAGCGGTTTTTCGGCATCCGCTCCCTCACGGTCGCGGCTCGGAATGGGTTTTGGGATACCTTTCTAGTCAGCAGGTTGGCCGGTCGGGTCGGGCCGAGTGCATTGGCTCGTGGATTCGACTATACTAACCGAGACTCGGACTCATTAAGGATATCGGGAGGTACAAGTCATGTTGAGAACGAATACGGTTGGTCCGGGGGTAATCTGGTGCGGCGGCACTGGGCGTCAAACGCCCGTCAGGCGGCTGCAGGCCCGCCGAGCGACCCATAGGGTGCTGGTAGCGGGCGCCATCCTAGCGGTCGGCGTTCATTCGGGGCCGTTCACCGCGTCATCCAAGGCTCAAGAGGCGACGGTGGTAGACATTGGGGTGGAGTCCCGCTTTCAGGACGGGTGGGGCGGGCATTTCAAACGGGGCAAAGCGAACGTGGCCGCGGACTTTGATCTGGATGGACGCGTTGATGTCTACCTCGGGAACCCAGGGGACGAGTCCTTTGTCCTTTGGAACGCCGGAGAAGATGAGGAGGGGATTACGCAATTCCAAGTGTCCCAGATTCTCCTGGAGGGTGAGTTGGCGTGGGGGGCGGCCGCCGCCGACTATGACAACGACGGCGACTACGACCTGTTCATCACCTGTGGGGCCAACGAGGGGCTCGGCCCGTGCTTCCTATTTGCGAACAGGTTCATCGAGACCGGGACGTTGAGTTTCGAGGATGTAACTGATGAAGCCGGCGTGCGTGGGGCGATCCCACCCGGAGAGACCGAACCCATTGAAGATCGCCACGCCAATTGTGTCTGGGGTGACTACAATCAGGACGGCAACGTTGACGTGTTTGTCAGCGTCAATATTCAAGGGAGTGCAGGGACCGGCCGGAATATCCTCTGGCGCAACAATGGGGACGGGACATTCACGGATGTAACCGACGAGTTGGGATTGGGCGCCAGCATCAGGGGAACGCGCCATTCCACTTTCATCGACATTGATAATGACGGCGACCTGGACCTTTACGAAAACAACTTCGCGCTGGGTGCGGAGTCGTTTCAAATCCTTTGGCAAAATCAACTGGTCGAGACGGGCCTGCCCGGATTCGTGGATGTTACCGACGAATGGAGCCCTCCCGGAGAAGACCTGCACTACCCGGACCGTTCGTTCGCCAGCGCGTGTGCGGATTTCAACAACGACGGCTGGCAAGACCTGATCAGCTTTGTTCGGATCGGGGAGTTTGACGGCCCCTACGGGATAGGTCACGCCATATTCATCAACCAGGGGGGTACCGGATTCGTCAATGTAGCCGAGGAAACGAATATCAACATGGCATTCGAAACCACGGCTGGTGTAATGGGGTCACAAGTGGGCGACCTCAACGGAGACGGCGTGGTCGATGTGTTCATCGGGAACGGCGGCCCGCCGAGTGGGCAGTTCAATCAGTTGTTCATCAGCGACGCCGACGCCGCCCCTCCGGGCAGCGTCCCCAGCTACATCAACATGAGTGATCTGATCGACTTTCCAGCGCCCGAACACCCCGCGCTCGAGTATCCACCGTACCCCTATCGCACCCATGGTACGAACTTCGTGGACGTCGATGGCGACGGCGTTCTGGAGCTGTGCGTCATCAACGGGGGTCCGGCCAGCAGCTCCGACGAGGTGCGGGAACCCAACCGACTCTTCGTCTTCGACTGGGGCGCTGCGTTCAACTACTTCAAGGTCCGCCCGGTGGGCGACGCCGAACACGTCAGCCTGGATGCCATTGGAACCCGGTTCGCTCTGACCATCAGTGAAGGCGATGGCGAGCCGTGGACGCTGTACAACACGCTGTTCGCGGGAAGCGGATTCTCGGCCCAGCAAGGTTTTGAGGTCTACTTCGGACTGGCCCAGGCGGATACGGTCCATTCGCTAACCATCACCTGGCCGGACGGCTCGCAAGAGACACTGACCGAAGGGTTGGCGGTCAACACCTCCATGGTGGTGGAGTACGTCCAAGCGACCTGCCAAGGCGATGCCAACGGCGATGGGATCGTGGATCCGCTCGATGCCGGCTTTGTGCTCGCCCGATTCGGCTGCGCGGTGGGAGAAGGCGATGAAGGCTGTGACACGGCCGATCAAAACGGCGACGGGATAGTCGATCCTCTCGACGCAGGATTCATTCTCGCTCGCTTCGGCGACTGCCCGTAGGACTGGTCGTCGGGTGGCCCTGACCCGGAACTCGCGACGTCATCGCCGCCGGGCGGAGTTGCGGACCGAGCATGATGGTGATCCCGCCGTGACGTTTTGGGATGCGTTCAGGCGGCCCGTCGGCGTAACGCGCAGAGTCCGAGAAGCAGGACCGGCAGGTTGACCAAGCCCATGAAGCCGCAGGCGTCCACCGGCTGGGGGATCGGAACATTGTCGTCGTCCATGACCGGATCGACCGGGGTTTCGCCTCCGGGCTCCCCGGCGGATGGTTCAGGATCTACCGCCGGGTCGGTTGGTTCATCTTCCACGGGTGGTTCCGGATCAGGTTCAGGATCGGGATCGGGATCGGGGTCAGGATCAGGATCGGGTTCGGGATCAGGATCCACCGGCGGCTCGGGGATTGTGTAGGTCACCGACAGATCCACGCTGCTCACGTTTTGTAAACCGTCGCGGGCGGTGATGGTGATCAGATTGACCCCGACGGCTAGCCCGATCGGGCCTGTGGTCCAATTGGCCAGACCTGAGCACGGCCCGGAGCCACCCTGATCGGTGGACCAAACCACGGACATCGCCCCAGCGGGATCCTCGGCCGTCCCGGTGAGGATGACGGTCGACTCTTCCGTGCTCATGGTCGGTCCGCTGGTCGGGGCGGTGATGGCCACCGTGGGCCCGACAAGGTCTTCGCCCAGCGCCTCGATGATCACAGCGTGGGTCGCGGTCAGCGACTCGAAGGTCGCCTGAAGGGTCACCTCCGCCGACTCGAGCCCATCCAGCGGAAACGCCGTCAGCTCGACCGGGTTGGTAGTCGAATCGACCTCGGCATACTCGCTGCCGGCGATCACCGCCCAGCTGGCCTGGTCGGTCACATCGTCGTCGACACCGTTTTCGTAGCCGGCCGTGGCCGTGTACAGCGCCGTCGCACCTTCGGTCTCCGTGCTCGGGCCGCTGATGCTCAGCGAAATCAGATCGCCTTCCGGGGCCGGGATGCCCACGCCTTGGATGAACTCGACGTACTGGTTGGCCTCCACATCGGCCACCACGTCCACGGTCCCGTCCGCCCACTCGACGCGGATCGAGTCGATGGTGTCGGCGCTGCCCACGCCGAAGTGGGCCAAGTCCTCCTCCTGGCAAAGGTGGCTGGTCCCGGCCGTGATCAGCCGCATTTGTTTCATGGTGCCGCCTTCGGTTTCGACGTGTACGGTGGCGCCGAGCCCGTGGGTATTGGGAGCGTCACCCACCAGGTCGACGACAATCCAATTGCCCTCCTCCGCTCCGCCTACGTTCTCGTACAGCAGGGCGTCTTCCTTCCAGTTGGACACCATCAGATCCTGGTCCCCGTCGCGGTCATAGTCGAACGCCACGAGTCCTCGTGCGATGCGCGTATCGGTGAATCCCACGGCCTGGGACACGTCGGTGAACGTGCCGTCGCCCTGGTTGCGAAACAGTCTGGAGGGATCGACCTGGTAAAGACTGTTGACCGGGGGCGGTTGCCCGTTGACCACGCCGAGGTCCAGCCAACCGTCGTTGTCATAGTCGAAAAACGTGGTGCCCCAACCCCAGCCCGTCGCCTCCACCTCCAGCGCGGGGCCGATGTCGGTGAAGCTGAGGCTCGAGCCGACACTGTCGTTTCGGAAGAAGCGGTTCCAACTGGTGAGGGTTCCGCCACTGATCGGAGCCTCGACGTTCGCGACAAACAGATCCAAATCACCATCGTTGTCGTAGTCGCCCAGGGTCGAGCCCATCTCGTTAAAGTCCGAGTTCAGGCCGGCGGCCTCGGCCTGGTTGACGAAGGTCAGCTCGCCGGTCAGTCCGAACTGATTGATGAACAGCAGATCTTCCGAGAAGTCCACGGCGACGTGTATGTCCAGCCACCCGTCGGCGTTGACGTCCCACATCAGCGGCGTCCAACTGTCCTTGTTTACCAGGTTGATGCCGGCCGTGTCGCTGATGTCGCTGAACGTGCCGTCGCCGTTGTTGAGCAGCAGCATGTCGAGGTCGTTCCAGTAGGAGAGGTAAATCTCCGGATAGCCGTCGCCGTTGAGATCGCCCGCGCTGAGTCCGCCGAGGACCGAATAGCGGCCCCACAGGCTGTCATACGTCTGCACCGGAATCCCAGCCGCCAGCGTGACATCCTCGAACACGCCGTCCTGGTTGCGGAACAGGTTTTGCTGAATGTTCGCCGGTGGGTCGCCGAACTCGTCAACAGGGTCAGCGTCGTGACCCACGAAGAGATCCAGGTCGCCGTCGCCGTCGTAGTCTACGAATAATGCGCACTTGGACCCGCGATCGGTAAAAGTCAGGTCAGCCCCGACGCTACCGGCGACATCGGTGAACGTACCGTCGCCGTCGTTGACGTAGAGCCGATTGGCGAATCCGAACCCGTTGCACAAGTACACGTCAGGCCAACCGTCGCCGTTGAAATCGCCCACCGCGATTCCCGGCGTGTACCGGGCGTTGTGGAGGGTTTCTCCGCTTTCGTAGTAGCGGAAGTCGATCCCGACCGCCCCCGCTTGCTCGACAAAGATGGGCTCCGCGGACACCGGCCCCGGGCCGCAGATCCAGGTGACCAACAACGTGAGGGCGCCGCCCCATCGCCGGGCCAACCGCCGACCCCTTCGTTTCACTGGCCGTCGAGAAGACAACGAAATCACCTGCCCATGCGTGGCTGGGTTCTCCGCCCAGCCCCGGGGCCTACCCCCAGTTGCCTCGCCGAGCGCACCGTTCCTGGCTGAGATTCCACTCCACCGGTAGAAGCAGAGCAGGTGCTCGAACACGCGTGACGGGCTCCGATCTGATCTGAACACGCGCTTCATCCCCATCGTACCCGATGTCAGTACTCGGACGCCGTCCAGGCCCACCCATGGGCGACTCGTTAGGCAGCGAGCCCAACATTAAGTGTAACGAACGATGTTCAAGAAGACAAACTCGGCCCGCTCCTGCGCCAGCACAGGTCCCAAAAACCCCTCGTGTTGCCGGCACAAGGGCCAAAGCCCTCATTACGCACGGCGACGGATTGCGCACAGAGCGGCCGACAGGAGCAATATGTGTATCATGCCCAATGCGCCGCAGACACCCGTCGAGCTGGTCGCCTGACCTTCGCCATCACCATCGTTAATGGATGGTGGGTCGCTCGGTTCGCTGGGCGCCGGGTCGTCGTCGTCCGCCGGGTCGTCGATCACAGGATCTTCCGGCGCGTCGGGCGCGTCCGGTTCTTCGTCAATCGGATCCGGATCCGGAGGCTGATCTACCGGTTCGGGCTCGACTTCCAAACGTTCCACCGTGATCAACGTCGACGATTCGTTGTCCGCGTTGTCGGCTGCTCGCACCGTGATGACATTCGCGCCGACTACGAGATCAATCGGGCCGGTGCTCCATTCCGCAAGACCGGTGCAAGGCCCGCTGGCGCCTTGATCGCTGGACCATCGCACGGCCGTGACTACGCCAAGATCATCCTCAGCCGTACCGTTGAGCACCACCGTCGTCTGGTCTGTCGTGATGTTGCCGTCTTGGGCGACGGTCAACGTCGGCGGGGTGGTATCAACGATGTTTCCCGGCTGAATGAGCAGCGACA
>JADFPW010000240.1 GCA_022562105.1 Planctomycetota bacterium | reverse complement strand
GCAATGTCCGTTCGAGGTGGAAATCACCGGGCCTGACCGAGCGACGCTGCGAGTGGCGGGGGAAACATATCCGCTGGTCGCCGGTCGCTACACGCCGTGGATCAAAGTCGAGTTCAAGGCCGCCCCCACCATCAAGGTCCGCGGGATCTGTGAGATCCTGCTGCTGGCCACCGAGCCGGACTTCCAGCTGTATGTCACGCCCATACAGATCGACCCCGACAAGCCGGCCATGCCCATCTCGCACCCCGCCGTTTTCTGCACGTATCTTTCCAAGAAGCAGGGCAGCTACGCGACGCTGGGATTGGCGGAAGACACGTGGGGACTCAACGCCGAGATTCTGGGCGACGACGACTTCCTGCATCAGTGCATCGAGGCCGACCAAGAGCGGGAGAAGATGTTCTTCGACGCCTTGAGCAAGGTGCGCCGCGGCTTGGTGACCTGCGTCTTCGACGGGATGGATCGGATCCAGCACATGTTCTGGCGCTACCTCGACCAAGCCCATCCAGCCCATGCGGGCCAGGCAAAAGAGCAACATCGAGAAGCGATCCCCGAGTTGTACCAGCGCATGGACGAAATGGTCGGGCGGACCATGAAGGCGTGCGCCGGCGCCGACACCGTGTTGATGGTCATCTCCGACCACGGCTTCAAACCGTTTCGTCGGGGCGTCGATCTGAATGTGTGGCTGGAACAGAACGGCTATCTGACGTTCAAGCCGGACTGCGACCACGGACAGAAATACCTGGCCGCCGTGGATTGGTCGAAAACCCGGGCCTACTGCGTCGGGCTGGCCGGCATCTGGCTGAACGTCAAGGGCAATGAGAGTCAGGGCATCGTCGATCCGAAGGATGCGGAAGCGCTGCGTAACGAGCTGTGCAAGAAGCTCACCGGCCTGCGCGATGACGAACGCGACGAGTTGGCTATCAATCAAGCGTACAACAGCCGGCGGATCTATCGCGGGCCATACGCGAGCGAGGCGCCGGACATCATCATCGGATACAACGTCGGCTACCGCGTGTCGTGGGAGGCGGCCATCGGCCAACCGACGGACAAGGTATTTCACGACAACATGAAGGCCTGGAGCGGCGATCACTGCATCGATCCGCGATTGGTTCCAGGGGTCTTGTTCTGCAATCGCAAGATCGCGAGTGAGAAGCCACGACTGATGGATCTGGGGACGACGGCGTTGGAGATGTTCGGCGTGGAGGTGCCTTCCTATATGGACGGCAAGCCGTTGAAGATCGCCGACGCCGACGGAACGTTTCCAGGTGGAAACGGATCCGCGAACGGGAACGGCCGTCGCGTCGGCCCATCGGGAGCCGCCAAGACAGAGGAAGCTGCATCGGTATGAATACCACGTGTGAACGATCTCCACGGCCTGGAGTACCAGACCGTGCCACCCCGATCATCATGAGAACCCTCTGGACCATCCTCGTCGCTGTGGCGCTGACGGTGGGCATGGCGTCGTGCGAACGCGATCGCTCCTACGACAAGAAGGTCATCGTGATCGGCATGGACGGCATGGACCCGCGCCTCTGCGAGCGGATGATGGACGCCGGCGAACTGCCCCACCTCGATCACCTGCGCCAAGCCGGCGGATTCAAGCCGCTGGGAACCAGCATGCCTCCGCAGAGCCCGGTAGCGTGGTCCAACTTCATTACCGGCGCCGACTCCGGCGTTCACGGCGTATTCGACTTCATTCATCGTGATCCTGCCCAGCAGCTTGACTATCTGTACTACGGCTCCGCTGACACTCGGGGTGAGTCCGAAGGCTGGGAGGTGGGCGACCACAAGATTCCGCTGGCATTCTGGCCCTTCAATCACAAACAGCCAAAGTCCGAACTCCTTCGCCAGGGCGTTCCGTTCTGGGATTACCTGGACGAAGTCGGCGTTCCGGTTTGGATGTACGACCTCCCCGGCAACTATCCGCCCAGCGAATCCAAATATGGGCACATGTGCTGCTTGAGTGGAATGGGAACGCCGGACCTGATGGGCGGCTTGGGGGGCACGTACCAGTATTTCTCGGAAGACACCGAGGATTTCGAGACGCCGGGCGGCGGCATGCACAACCCGCTCGAGTTCGAAGGCAACACGGCCTTCAGCGAGCTGGAAGGTCCGATGAACTCGTTCCTCAAGCGACCCCAACCGACCCTGGTGGACATCACCATCCATCGCCATCCGACCGAGCCGACCGCTCGAATCGATTGGCAAGGCCAAAGCATCGTGCTCAACGAGGGCGAATGGAGCGACTGGTGCAAGATCGCGTTCGAGATCGAAATGCCGTCGTTCATGCCCAATTCGCAGGAGAACGGCATCTGCCGGTTTTACTTGCAGGAGGTGCGCCCCAACTTTCGGCTATACGTCACCCCCATCAACATCGATCCATCCGACCCGGGCGGCCAGGTCATCACCGAGCCGGCGGAGTTCCTGGAGGAGATTTCCGAGGAGTTGGGACTGTTCTATACCACGGGCTTCCAGGAGGATCACAAAGCGCTGAGTAACAAGGTCTTCGTGGATCGCGAGTATCAGGAGCAGTCCAACTTCGTCCTCGACGAACGATTCGAGCTGCTGGATTACGCCCTGGATCGCTACGAGGGCGGACTGCTGTTCTTCTACTTCTCCAGCACCGACGTGCAAGCCCACATGTTCTGGTGGGATTCCGATGAGCCGCATCCGGTTCGCAGCCCGGCCGACGCCACAAAATACAACGGGGCGGTGATGGACGTCTATCGCAAGATGGACGGGGCGGTCGGGAAAATCGTCGAACGATTCGGCGACGAAGCGACCATCATGTTCATGTCCGACCATGGCTTCTGCAACTTCCGTCGGCAGTTCCATCCCAACGCGTGGCTTCGCAACCACGGATACCTCAATCCGCCGTCGTGCCGCCATTTGAGCGACGAGAATCGCACACTGCCCGATTGGGACGATACCAAGGCCTACGCCGTCGGGATCAACGGTTTGTACCTCAATCTCGCCGGGCGCGAGCGCGAGGGTATTGTCACGGCCAGCGAGAGGGAGGCCCTGCTGGACGAGATAGCGGAAGGACTACTGGCCGTTCGCGATCCCGAGAATGGCCAGCCGGTGATCGCCCGCGTGTACCGTCGTGAGGAGATCTACCACGGCCCGCTGGTCGACCAGGCTCCGGATCTGCTCATCGGCTACCATCGCGGCTATCGAGCGTCCTGGTCAACGACGCTGGGAGGCGTGCCCAAGGCCGAACTCACCGACAACAAGAAGGCATGGAGCGCCGATCACTGCATCGCCGCCGAGGAGGTTCCCGGGGTTCTATTCAGTAACCGACCGATTCGACGGAGCAACCCCACGTTGATCGATATGGCTCCGACGATTCTGATAGAGTTTGGGGTTGACGTTCCCACTCAGATGAGGGGCGGCAGTGTTTTCGAGCCCGACACGACGACGATGGCGGAGGCTAGTGTAGTATATCCTTGACACCGCTCCCTGACGGTCGCGGCCCTGAATGATGCGCACTAGGTGAGGCATTTGAGAGATGAGCCCCCAAGACATGCTGGAGTGGATCAAGGCATCGCCGTTTGTCCCGTTTGAGGTTGAGCTGACCACGGGCGAGCGGTTGCAGGTTCGTCACCCGGAGCACCTGCTGCTCGGCAAGACGGCATGTTTCCTTTTCGCCTACGATGGCGACTTTTACGAAGATGTGCATCACATCGGGTTGCTGCATATCGTGAAGGTCACTCGGTTGCGAAACGGAAGAGCCAAGAGGCGAACACGAAAGTCGAAGGATTCATCATAATGAGCGCCGGCGTCATCAACGCGGAAGAGTTGAAACTCGACTGGAGCATCGAGGAAGATCCGGACCGAATGGCCGAGTTTCAGACCCGGATCGATGCTCGGCAGTTGATCGAGGTGGAAGATTGGATGCCGCACAATTATCGCGTCGGCATGCTGAGGGTGGCGGAGCACCATGCCAACTCCGAGATCGTCGGCGCCCTGCCCGAGGGCGAGTGGATCACGCGAGCCCCCAGCCTGCGGCGCAAGCTGGCGTTGATCGCCAAGGTGCAGGACGAAGTCGGTCACGGGCAGATGCTCTATCGCACGTCGCAGGATCTGGGCAAGAGTCGCGACCAGATGCTGCGCGACCTGGTGACCGGCAAGACGCGCTACCACAATGTGTTCAACTACCCCGCCCCGACCTGGGCCGACGTGGCCATGATCCAATGGCTGGTCGACGGAGCGGCCATTCTGAACCAGAAAAGCCTGGCCGAGGGGGGCTACGGACCCTACGTCCGAACCATGAAACGCATCAACATGGAGGAGGCGTTTCATTTCAAGAGCGGCGAAGACATGGTGCTGACGTTGATGAGCGGCACCAAGCGACAGAAGCAGATGGGCCGGGAGGCGTTCGATCGTTGGTGGGCGCCGTGTCTGATGTTCTTCGGCCCACCGGACAAGGAATCCACCAAGACCGGGCCGTTCATGAAGTGGCGGATCAAGACCGCGACCAACGACACACTGCGTGGGAAGTTTGTGGACCGATTCGCCCCGGCGGCCCTGGCCCTGGGGCTCACGATCCACGTGGCCAAGAAGGACGCCAACGGATTGGTAGCCATCAAATCGGACGGCACACCCGACATGTTTGAAGATCCGCTGATCCGCTACGACGACGCCACCGGCCACTGGGGTTTCACCCAGCCGGATTGGGATGAGTTCTATCGTGTGATAGGCGGAAATGGTCCGTGCAACAAACAGCGCGTCGCCCTTCGGCGATTCTCGTATGAGCAGGGCCGATGGGTGCGCAATGCCATCCTGGGTGGAGCCGGCCTGCCGCCGTCGCGGAATTAGGTGGGAGTGATCGTCCGGAGGGCGCCGAATTGCGATCCGAGCCGCGACCGTGAGGGAGTGGTTCTTCGGTCGCTAAAACCGCCCACGCGCCCAACCGCTCCCTCACGGTCGCGGCTCGGATACAGGAACGCGGCGATTTCGAGGAGACTGTACGCTGGCATGAACCGAACGTGCCAATGGGATCGCCGGGGCGCTGGCCGACGAATGCGGAAGAGGTAACGGTGTCAAAGATCCGTCAACAGTTCGAGATCAAGGAGGGTGAGCTGGAATGCTCCCCCGAGCCCGATCTGAAACCGTACGAAGTGTTCATCCAACTGTCGCGCGGTCAGGCGCATGCCCACGCGGGCACGGTCGATGCCGCCAACGACAAGATGGCCCTGGAATACGCTCGCAAGCACTACGGCCGCGACCAGGAATGCGTCCATATGTGGGTGGTCCCGCGAGAGGCGATGATCGGCACGGGCTACGATAGCGACATCATTTGGCCGTTGACGGACCAGAGCTATCGCCTGGCCCGAGGGTACGCCTCCGACGTGCGCATGAAATGGGAGCGGTTTCGCACTGCGAAAGACGTGGACGACTACCAGAAAGAGGACATCAAGGAAACGTTTTGACACCGTTGGGCGATGGTGGTGATAACTATGCAGACCCTACCTGACGAATTGAAGACTCCGCTGGCTGTATTGCTGTTATCCATCGCCGACGACAAGTTGATGCTGGGACATCGCGGGTCCGATTGGACGGGCCTGGCTCCTATCCTCGAAGAGGACATCGCGTTTTCCGCCATCTCCCAAGAGGAAATCGCCCACGCCTCCGCCCTGTACGAGATGGTGGGGGCCATGCAGGGTCAACGGGCCGACGCCGTCGCCTTCGGCCGCCCACCGGAAGCCTACCGCTGTGCAGAACTGGTCACCGTCTCGGATGAGTTCGATTGGGCCCGGGCCCTGGTTCGCCAGTTCTTCTGCGATCATTTCGACATCCTGCGCTTTGACCGACTCTCGCGGTCAGCCTACGCGCCATTGGCTGCACTGGCTGGACGCATCCACGCGGAGGAGGCCACCCACATCGAACACGCGGATCTGTGGATGGTCCAGATCGGACGGGGAGGTGACGAATCCCAGCAGCGAATGCAGGCTGCCCTGGATCTATTGTCTCCGCTGGCCGGCATGCTGTTCGAGGCCACCAACGGAATCGACGCCCTGGAACAGTCCAAGGTCTACCCGGTTGGTGATGCGGATCTGTTCGACGGTTGGCTTGCCGATGTCCAGCGCGTCGCGGCCGACGCCGGCCTGACGTTGAACGTCGCTCGACCGGCGCCCGACGCGGTGGGTGGCCGTCGCGGGCGGCATCACGACGGGTTTACCGCCGTGCTCGATGAAATGTGCGAGGTCTATCGCATCGAGCCGGAGGCCGCGTGGTAACACGAGACACCATTCTGGACGTCCTGCGGACGATCGACGACCCCGAGATGCCCATCAGCATCGTGGATCTGGGAATCGTCGAGGATGTTCGCATCGCCGAGGCCGACGCCGATCCCGCGGAGCAGGTCGAGATCGATATCCTTCCAACGTTCATCGGCTGTCCGGCGCTGCCGATGATCGAACAGGACATCACCCAGAAAGTGGGCTTGCTCGACGGGGTGGAGAGCGTTCGCGTGCGCTTTGTCTTCGATCCGCCGTGGTCCGTGGATCGCATCACGCCCCAGGGACGCAAATCGCTTGAAGAGATCGGCGTAACCGTTCCGGAGCGCGCTGAGTCACCGGAGCTGGTTCAGATCAACCTTCCGGTCGCCTGTCCGTTCTGCAAAGCCACTAACACTCGCGTGACCAGCCCCTACGGCCCCACCCGCTGCCGCATGATCTACTACTGCGACGCCTGCAAGAACTCGTTCGAGCACATGAAACGCGTTTAGTTCTCTCGTTACGCGTGGAATGTTCCCGGCGAAGTACGTCTGACGGAAGGCGCTTCGTCACACCGCGGATTATGAATGGAGGGTACAAAGCGGGTGCCACTGGTGGCTTGTCCACCAGTGCCTAATGCGCCGGAAATCGAACACTGGTGGGCAAGCCACCAGTGGCACTCGGCTAACCCGCTCGCGGTTCGGTCAGGGCGTTGGGGCGAGGGCAGCGGCAATCGTCAGGGAGTCAACCGGTT
>JADFPW010000239.1 GCA_022562105.1 Planctomycetota bacterium | reverse complement strand
GTTCCCGTCGACTGACGTCTGGACCGGTACCAGTTCCGGCAGCAGGTCCTGTAGGTTGAGCTGCGTAAACTGGTCTTGGAAGCCGTTAGACATCGGCCCGCCTGTTACCCATAGCTTTCCCCGGCCCGGCTGCATAACGATGCTGATCTGGTTATCAACCCGGCGGATGGTGTTGATCGTGGGGAACTTCGCCTGCCGGCTGCGAGACAGATCGAAGCTGTCGCGCAAAGCGTCCTGCGCTTGCCGGGCGCTGACGTGGGCCGGGTGATCACCGCCCAACAGGTCCACGGCACCGACGTGGTGGCGGTGGATGACGCACTTTCAGCGACCGTCACCGACGGCAACCCTACCTGCGTTCCAAATGCCGACGGTCTGGTGACCAACCGTCCGGGCACGGCCCTGATGGCGTTGTCCGCGGATTGTCCGTTGGTTCTGGTTTACGATCCGGCGGGTGGCGCACTCGGCCTGGCCCACGCCGGGTGGCGCGGGACGCTGGCTGGAATCGCCGAGCGGCTGGTCGCCTGCCTGACGTCGAACTACGGGTCGGCGGCGGAGCAGATGGTGGCGACGATCTGCCCGTCGGCGGGTCCGTGCTGCTACGAAGTGGGGGCCGAGGTGGTCGATATGGCGGCCGAGCGATGGCCCGAAGCGGAGCGATTTCTGGTGCGATGTGATGGCCGCATTCTGCTCGATCTCTGGTCGGCCAACGCTGCTCAGCTCCAGATGGCGGGCCTATCCCCGGAGCGAATCGAGACGCCGGGCTTGTGCTCCATTTGCGATCACCGTTTCCACTCCTACCGGCGGACGGGAGCCACCACCGGGCACAGCGGGCTGATGGCCGCATTGACCCCCTGACCCTATCGGCCGGTCGGCTGGGACCGGTTTTACGGGCTGATTGCTCCGTCCGGCCGCCGGGGTATAATCTAACGCGGGCGCTCAGCCGTGGAAACTCGGACTGATCGATCCGCGAGCGTGGACGGTCCGCTAATCCAGCGTGGCTGTGGCGCCGATAACGTCATCGGAGGCTGCCTGACTATGCAACTCGTAGGAATCATTCCGGGGATTCCCGGATACCTTGAGCTTGTGGTGGTGCTGATGGTGGGATTGCTGCTCTTCGGGAGGCGCTTGCCGGAGATCGGTCGGTCGGTGGGCCGGACGATTGTGGAGTTCAAGAAGGGGATTCGTGAGGTCAAGGACGACGTGAACACCGCCGCGACCAGCGATCCTCCAACCTCCAACCAACTCCAGCCGCCACCTGCGAGCACCACCGGCCAGCAGGGTAACGCTACGGCAGCGGCTGGCGCATCGCCGTCCCCTACGGGCGATTCCGCGACGGCCGCCCCCTCAGCAGCCGCCGACAAGACTCCCTCGGACGAGACCTAACGGTCGGCCGCAGGCTTCACCTCGAATGCCGGTGCGGGTGTCAGCGCTTCGTGCGCGTCAACTTCTCCGTCCAGGAGATCATGCCGCGGGTATCGAGGGCGTCGTACAGGGGTTTGGGCTGTTGCTCTGGATCGACCTCGTCTCGCTCGTGGTTGACGATGCTGCCGGACTTGAGCAGTTCGTTCCCGCGAAAGACGAACGTGTCGTAAAATGACGTGGAATCGCCTTCGTGCGGGACCATGTAGTAGATTTGCAACACGACGGTATCACCTACCGCCATGAGTGTCCCGGTGACCCACGTATCTTCCTTCCGGGGCTCGATCGGTTTGGCAAGGTTGGGGTTGTATTCCCACGAGACGGTCTCGAGCACCACCACGTTGTCGCCCGAGCGACTTCGCTCCCGAATCGCTAGACGAACCCGAGTAGCCTCGTCGTCGAGCTGTTGGGTCTTGCCGCGCAGTGACTCGATCTCGATGACGGTCACGTCCATCCCGTCGATGTTCAGCTCGTAGATGTGCAGGGACGTTTCGTAGTGGCCCGATTCGTCCGACTTGCTGTTTACCGTGATCGGGGAATCCGGCCGAGGTGAGGCGACCTTCCCGACGGCTTGGATCTCCTTGTAGTCCAGGTATGTTCCGGTGCCCTGCCATGTCCCGGTGGGGATGGTCAGCGGCGCCGAGTAGCCGCCGCGGTTCTCCTGGGCGACCGCATGGACGGTGATCCCCAGCAACAGGATACCGCCGATCGATGAAACCCTCGTTCTTACGTTCATGACTCGAACCTCCTGACGAAATGGGTCAACGGGCTGGTCTCCATCTGCCCGCGCTGCTCCGGCTACCCGTAGTTGGAGGGGCAGCGACACCAACCATTGTAGGGCCAGGATGGCCTGCTGCCGAGCCCAAGCGTGGGAGGCGGCCCGGAACCGAGTTTCGGACCGGGGCCAGACCCCCGCCATGACCGATTCAGACATCACGGGCCATTGCTCGACTGAACCGGGACGGGCAAACTGAGTCAGGAACGGCGAAATCCGCCGCCGGTGACAGGGCCCGTGGATCGGCGGCGTCTATGGAGGTAATGACCATCGTGTCGGCGGCTCACGAGAGGAGCAAAGATTATCGCACCAGAAACGAGGCCGCCGAGCCGGATCGCACCGCGGCGCTGGAACGCTCCACCATCGAAGCGATCCAACGCGGCGACCATGCGGCTTTCCGCGACTTGGTTCGCGATCATGGCCGATGGGTGCGGGGAGTGATCTTCGGCGTCTTGGGGAACTCGGATCGTGTTGACGATGTCTGCCAGCAGGTTTTCACCGCTCTGTGGACTCGAATCGGCGAGCTTCGGGATGTCGAGCGCTGGCGACCATGGGTGTATCGGCTGGCCCGGAATGCGGCGGTCGATGCCGGTCGGTCGGTCGCTCGTCAACGGGCGCTGCAAAGCAAGCTGGCCGAGCAGCCCCTCGTGGACCAAACCGCGAATCCCCCGGTCAAGAGCCTGGTTGATCGGGAAGTGCATGAGACCGTTCTGGCCGCCATCGGAGGACTGCCGGAGCTGTACCGAGAGCCTTTCGTGCTTCGGCATCTGGAAGGCTGGAGCTACGCGAGGATTGGCGAAACGATGAACCTGCCGGTGGACACCGTGGAAACACGATTGGTGCGAGCCAGGCGATTATTGCGAGAAACACTCAAGGGACGCCTTTAGGTGCGATGCGAGCCAAAAGATAGTCGAGAACTGCAATGCCCCTGAGCCAAGAGCAACTTGAACGCCTGATCAACCGACGGCTCGACTCTGCCCTGAGCTCGACCGAGGAGATCGAACTCGCGGCTGAGCTGGCCCGTAACCCGGCTGCCCAGCGCCTGCTCGAGGACTATGCCCAACTCGACCGCCTGTCGGCCGAGTCGTTGGACGCAGCATGGGGCGAACCGTGCGAAGTTGCCGTTGGCCTGCCTCCGCAGACGGGCTCGCCGACGGCTCAGCGACCGAGGTATCACCGGGCCTGGTGGGCCATGCCGGCGGCGGTAGCGGCCGCGCTGGTCGCCATGGTGTGGCTGACTCCCGACTCCCCGCCTGAAAAGGTGGTTTCCAACCGCCTCCCCAGAACACAACTGAACGCCAACGTAGGGTCGGAGATCCTACCCGTATCCGCCAATGCGGGACTGGACATGGTTCCCCGGTTGGGGATCGAGAGCCGTACCATCGATCGGGATTACTACTGGTTGGTCGGTAAGGACGGGCGCATTTATCTGATAGAAAGACAAGTCGACCGCGTATTGGAGCGGCCGGCTCAACAGTGGAATGTTAGGACCAAAGACGGCGGCGTCTAGCCACCCGTTGAGATTGTAGCAGCCGGCGCCTCGCCGGCCGCGAAACCAAGGAGAATACCTATGTGGTTGACGTGGATGAAAGTGTTGTCGGTAGCGCTGCCGCTGATTGTTGCGACGAGCAGATTGCAGGCCGACGTGGCGGATGACAGCCAGGTGGAAGAGGTGATCGTTGTGCAGATCGGCTCCGACGATGAGGCGAGCGGTGCCCGTACGATTACGGTACGCGGTGGCCCCGGTTGCTGCCTCAAAGGTGGGAAGGCGAGCGCCGGTAAGATCCTCGCCCTGCCGGATTGCCAGAAGGGCGTGGCCATACTCAGCGCTGCGGCCGACGATTTGGGCGGGCTGACGCTTGTCACCAGCGCCGGGGCGACCCCGTTGGTCCAACTTGCTTCGCTGGCTATCGGGCTGGGTGACGACGGGTCCGGGTGGCTGGGCGTCCATCTGACGGAGGTGCCCGCCCCGCTGGCCGCTCAACTGGGCTTGGAGGACACGGGGGTGATGATCGGCAACGTGGTGCAAGACAGTCCGGCCGAAGAGGCTGGTCTGCGCCGCTGGGATGTCATGGTAGCCCTGGACGGCAAGAGCGTTTCGGACAACATGGGCCAGTTGATCGAGCGTATCCGTGGATTCAGCGAGGGCACCGATATTGATCTCACCGTCATTCGCAACGGCGAAGAGCTCGAGGTGGAGGTAACGCTGGGGGCTCGCCCGGAATCCGCCAAGACTCGCTGGATGCACAAGTTCGCCCCAGGCGTGGCCATCAAGGAGCGTATCCAGGACCGGGCCCACGTACTCAAGCTCGGCGAAGACGGGGAACTCGAGTTTCTGAACTTAAAGAGCTTTCCGGTAGAATTACGCAAGATCTTTCCCTTCCGTCATGGACTGACCACGCGCATCATTTTGGATGACGATCAGAAATCGTTCAATGTGGTCATCACCGAGAACGATCAGACGCTCGAAATCGAGCAGGAAGGCGACGGGGAGATCACCGTCCGCCGGACCGACGAACAAGGCAACGTCACCGAGTCCGTATACGACTCAGCCGACGATTTGGCGGCGGACGACGAGGAAGCATTCGAGATCTACAACTCGATGGATAGGGATCACAAGGTCTTCTTCCTCGGGGACGGTGAGGCTAGGTTCGACTTCGACCTCGACGAATTCGGCGACCTCCACGGCATGATGCTGAACCTCAAGGAGCTGAAAGGCCTCGATGAGCTCGACTCCGAAGCGCTGGAGGAGGCCATGGAAGGGCTCCACGAGGCCCTCAAGAACATGCCACATGGGCGACACGGTTTCGGTTTCGGCTGGAAAGGTCATGGTTCCGGCGGATCCGGGTTTCAGTGGCGTAGTGAGGATGAGGGCGATGAGGACGATGACTCGAGCCCCCGCGTATTGCGTCGATGGTTCGGTGCTCACGCCGGACAGGGCGCCGACCATAGTTTCCGCGTAGCCCCGGACGGAACGATCGAGCTGCACATTCGTCATGGCGATACGGAAGTGATCCAGGTCTATGAAAACGACGACGACCTGGCCGAGAGAAGCCCGGAGCTGTACGAGAAGTACGAGAACACCCGGAAAGCGCTGCCGTAGCAGCATGGATGCGACCCTTGAATTCTGAATAGGCACGAGCGATCTGTCCCTCATGCGGCCCCACCGCATGAGCGGACGGCTCGCAATGCCCTTGGTGGCGTTTTCGCGCTTCGCACACGAGCTGCGGAGTTTAGTCCGCGCGGACTGAAGTCCGCGGCTCGCGTTGATAGGCGCGACCGACCGATTACCATGATGGCAGGGGAGCGGCGTAGTTGGATTGCACCATGGTAGCACGATCGACCAGACGACGGCGAGGGGCGTTCACGCTCATCGAGATTCTCGTCGTGGTGTCCATCATTGGGTTGCTGGTAGCCATTCTGCTTCCGTCGCTTCGCCGCGCTCGAGGCCAAGCCAAGCGGGTGGTCTGCGCCAGCAATCTGAGAAGCATCGGTATCGGCTTTGGGTCGTACCTTTCTGACACCAACGATCGCATGCCCTACGCCTCGTTTCTTCCGTCGATCACCCCACTCCCACTGGAAGGCGACGAGTCCATCTACATCGCGGACGTACTGCTTCCGCATACCGGCGGAAATCCCAAGGTGTTCAAGTGCCCACGCGACGAAACGGGCAGGACACGACCCGAGCCGAACAATCGTCTGAGCTACTTCCAAACGGAACGGTCCAGCTACGAATACCGAACCCGCCTCGGTGGTCTGACGGTCGCCGAATACGCCAACTCCTACGAGCGCTGGACCGGGCGGCGCAACGCGGAGAACAGTTTCTGGATTCTGCGGGACTACAACAACTTTCATGGTGACGGTGGATCCGATGGAGCTCGCCGCTACTTGTACAGCGACGGTCACGTCACCGACTACGAGAACTAGGAGCACGAAACCATGAGCATCAAATCAAGCCGAACATGGGCCCTGGCCGGCATCGCCGTGCTGACCCTGGGGGGTACGGTATGGGGACTTCTGCGCTTTGCGGATGACGACGAAACCAACCTGCCCGCGGAGTTGACCGTCGAGAACCTCAAAGCCCAGGTCAAGGAGGATCCGGGCAAGGCCATGGAAACGATTCGCCAGGCGTCGAGGCGCGAGGATCTGACCGACGAGCAGCGTCGCAAGCTCTTTGGCAACATGCGCGAGGTCTGGCAGGCCCAGATGGCCGAACGGGTCGATGAGTATTTCGCCGCCGCCGACGACGAGAAGGAGGCTCTCCTCGACCGGCACATCGATGAGTTTCAGGAGCGCATGAAGGAATGGTCCCAACAGCGCGAAAAGAGAGAACAAGAGCGCAAGGAGGCTGAAACGAAAGCCGATTCCAATGATGCCGATAAGGATGAAAAGGAATCAGGCGCCGAGCGCATGCACCGCCGATTCGGCTCTCGAACGCAGCAGGAACGCAAGGAACACTCTGAGTCGCGCGATCCGGACTCCTCGGCCCGGATGATGGCCTACTTTACGGCGATGCGGGCCCGGGCGACGGCCCGCGGGATCTCCATGTGGGGCGGCCGCGGCGGTTCCGGAGGTTCCGGCGGCCACGGCGGCGGATGGCACCGGTAGAGGAAGTGTCGATTGTCGATTAGAGAACGAGTGTCCGGGGTGGCACTGTCTAGAAGCTATCCCAAAACCCATTCCGAGCCGCGACCGTGAGGGAGCGGATGCCGAAAAACCGCTTGCTTACGCGCGCGGCTCGGTTCGGATCGCCTCCTCGATGGCGTTTTGGGATAGGCTCTAGA
>JADFPW010000238.1 GCA_022562105.1 Planctomycetota bacterium | reverse complement strand
GGAGCCATGAGTCGACTCTACACCGGATTCGGAACCGATTGGTTCGATCTGGAAGGAGACGGAGACCTGGATCTGTTCGTGGCCAACGGGGCGGTCAAGATCGCCGACCAGTATTCCCATCTGCCGTATCCCTACGCCAATCCCAACATGCTGATCCGCAACACGGGTCCGCCGGACTTTCGGTACCAGGACGTGTCCGAGCGCGGCGGCCCGGACGTGGTGCGGCCCGAGGTATCGCGCGGGGCGGCGTTCGGCGACATCGACAACGATGGTGACGTGGACATACTGGTTTCCAACAGCAACGGTCCACTTCGGCTGTTACGCAACGACGCCGGCGACTCTGCGAGGTGGTTGGTGCTCAGGCTGATCGGTGGGGCGCCGGCGATCGGTTTGGATCCAGAGCGTAGGGTGGCACGATCTGGTACTCCAGGCCGTGGGGTAGCGTCCCGGCGCGCCGGGGAAGTCCGCGGCTCGCTTGCCCAACCCAGCAACCGGTCAGCGATCGGCGCCCTGGTCCGCCTGGTGCGCGACGGCGAAACAGACCTCATTCGGCGGACGTACTCGGACGGGAGCTATTGCAGCGCGGGCGATCTGCGTGTGCGTTTTGCGCTGGAAGATGAGAAGACCGCATCTACGGTCATCGTTCGGTGGCCCGGCGGTTTGGTCGAGTCATTTGAGGGTCTCGAAGCAGGTGGGGTCACCGAATTGCGCGAAGGAACGGGCAGAGCGCAAGCGCGTGAACAAACTCCGGGATGAGGGGGCGGTGTCCCGGACGTGACCCATGGATTGCTATCCATGGGCTTGGGGCGCGATTGCTGAGTAGCGATCCGATTGTGGATGCTCACCTGTGGCGGACTACACCTTATTGCGAAGATGTGTGACCGCCACGCAGTCCTGGACGCGGATCACGTTGCACTGACTTCGATTTCGTCGCTGGGGGCGAAGCCGTGGCGGACGGTGTTCTCGCTGATGGTTCGCGCCTGGCAGAACTCCAGTAGGAAATCCTCCCCGCCGGCCTGGGAACCCGTGCCGCTCAGCTTGGTCCCCCCCCAGGGCTGAACGTCCACGAAGCTGCCGGTGATCTTGCGGTTGATGTATAGCGTGCCGACGCGGAACTCGCGGCGAGCCCGTTGTAAGTTACGCGGACTACGCGAATAGACCCCGCCGGTAAGGGCGTACCGCGTCCCGTTGGCTACCGTCAACGCCTCGTCGAAGTCCGCCACCTTGCACACCGCCAGGACCGGACCGAAGATCTCGTGGTGAGCGATCTGCCCATCGGGCGGAACGTCGGCAATGATCGTCGGGCCGATGTAGATGCCGCCACCCGATACGTCGCCGGGATCCATCTCTAGGAGCATACGCCCTTCCTGGCGACCGATCTCGATGTACTTCCGCACGGAGTCGGCCGCCCTACGATCGATGATGGGACCGACCAACGTGCCTGGCGACTCGGCCGACCCGACGGCGAGGGTCTTGGCCGCTTCGACCAGCCGATGACAAAAGTCATCGTAGATCCCTTCGAGCACCACCGCCCGCGAACAGGCGCTGCATTTCTGCCCCGCGCAAGCGAAAGCCGACTCCAATACGCCCATGACCGCTTCATCGATGTCTGCATCACTATCGACAATGACCGCGTTCTTGCCGCCCATGTGGGCGACCACCTTCTTGATATGCCCCTGCCTCGGCCGGACTACGGCCGCTCGCTCGATGATGTCCAATCCGGTCGAGCGCGAGCCGGTGACCGCAATCACATGCACGTCCGAATGCTCAACCAGATGACGACCGATCTGCGTACCCGATCCGGGCAGATAATTGACCACGCCCGCAGGCACGCCCGCTTCCTGCAGGATTTCCATGAACCGAGCAGCCACTACCGGCGTTCGCGTGGCCGGCTTCATGATCACCGTGTTGCCCGCCGCCAGCGCCGCGGTGGTCATGTTGGCCAGCAGGGCCAATGGAAACGCCCACGGCGACAGAACCACACACACGCCGAGCGGCTCATAGACCACCACATTGTCCTCGCCCGGACGGTTTCGCCGCCGCGGACGCTGTTGGAGGCGTTCGATCTGTTCTGCGTAGAATCGACAGTAGTCGATCGCTTCGGTCACCTCGCCATCGGCTTCGCTCCACGGTTTGCCCGCTTCGAGAATCAATAGTGCGGTGAATTCAAATCGATGGGCATCGAGCAGGTCGCCGACCTTGCAGACGATCGAACCGCGCTGGGCGGCCGATCGCTGCCGCCATCCGGGCAGCGCCTTGGTAGCTGCTACGACGGCGCGGTCGGCGTGCGTCGTGGTCGCCATCGAAACCCGCCCTATCACTTCATCGGGCCTTGACGGATTGATCGACGGAGTTTGCGATTCGGTCTGGATGACCTCGCCGCCGACCACCAACGGCACGTTCCGACCGAAACCGCCGCGCACGTATCGAATAGCGTCGCCCAGCTTGGCTCGGTTTTCCTCGGTGGCGAAGCTGGTGTTGGATCCGTTGACGAATGTTCGCATGGGACGATCCTCAAAGGGGTCGACGTAGTGTGGCTTGGGCAACGCAGCGCTCACCGGCTGGGCGACGGCTGGGTCCGCCAGCAGGCGCTCCGCCGAGGCCTTCTCCTGGAAAGTCTGGTGCAGGAACGAGTCGTTGGAGCTGTTTTCCAGCAACCGACGGATCAGGTAGGCCATCCCGGGCACCAGATCGCCGACCGGGGTGTAGATCCGCAGGCAACGACCCATCTCGGCGACGGCCGTCTTCAGCGGGTCGCCCATTCCGTGCAGCATCTGAATCTCGTACTGCGAAGCGCGTAGCCCGAGCTGCTGTGCATAGGTCATCACGCAGGCCAAACTGCGCACGTTATGGCTGGCGAAGGCCGGCCGGATCGCATGGTGATGATCGAGCATCACGCGGGCCATGCGCTCGAAACAGGCGTCCGATTCCCACTTGCGCGTCCACACTGGAATAGGCCAATTACGCTGGATGGCCAGCGTGGTTTCGTTGTCCCAGTACGCCCCCTTGACCAGGCGAATGGCGATGCCGTGACCGCGCCGCTTGACCCAGTCCAGCAATCGGGCGAGATCCCGCTCGCCGTCCTTGAGATAGGCCTGCACGACGATGCCCACGTCGGTCATGTCGCGGAACTCGTCCTCCTCGAGCAGCGTAGTGAAAATGTGCAGGGTCAGGTCGCGGACCTTGTAGCTCTCCATGTCCACGTTGACGAACGCCCCCAGCTCGCGAGCCCGACGCAGCAGCGGGCGCAAGCGAGCACAAACCCGCTCGGTCGTTGCCGCGGGCTCAACCGGGTTGAAGCGTGGTTCGAGCGAGCTCAACTTGATCGACAGGTTGACTTGGGGCATGGGTCCATCGGGCCCCTCGTCGATGAGCGGGCGATGCCGCCAATTCCGCGAGGCGTCGCTCAGCGTCTCCAGTAGGCGTAGGTATGTCTCGGCATATCGATCCGCCTGGGAATCGCTATGCGTAGCCTCACCGAGAACGTCGAGCGTAAAGGCCATGTTTCGGCGACGCAGTCGGCGGACGGCATCGACCGCCGCAGCCGAGTCCAGCCCGGTGATGAAACGCCGGGCCATCGCGTCTGCCCCCAATCGGGCAGCCCGACCCACCACGCGGGCAGCCCACGACTTCGGATTATCGAACGACGTAGCCAATCGCAACGGCGCAGGCACATTCAGATTGGGCTCCGACAGATACTCCTTCAGATGGCGCGCCACGTCGGCGCTACTGCCCAGCGCCGGCAAGACTTCGATAAACCGAAAGAGCTGAACCTCCAAACGTCGATCTCGAGCGGTCAGCGCCGTCCCCTGCTCCTGCCACCACGCGGCCTGCCACCATCGAGGCCGAGCCGCCCGGGCCCGTTCGAGGATTTCCTCGCCCAGCTTCCGACATCGCGAATTGAAACCGTTGGTCCAGATGGTCATTTCAAGAGCCGGTCATCGCCAATCGCCAATCGAACGCGTAACGTCGTTTATAAGACGACAATCACGGGCAGTCCAACGCGTCCGGCAAGTTATTCGCTGCCATTCGCCGTGCGAGGACGGCGCGGTTATCATGACTCCCACCTGACCGGGGGAACGCACCCGGCCGTTCAAGAGTCGACTTCCTGGAGAGGATGTGGCCGCGTGGTGGCGATGAGTCAGATTGAAGAGCTAGGCCGACAGATTGGGCGCGAGTTCCACCCCGAGCGAGTCGTGCTGTTTGTATCCCATGCTCATGGCGTGCCCACGGACGAGTCGGATGTCGATCTGCTTATCATCCTCGAGTTCGACGGAAGGAGCGTGGATCAGTCGGTTCAGATTCGGATGAAACTGCGGCCCGCGTTTCCGCTGGATCTGCTGGTGCGGACTCCGGAAACGGTGCGTGAACGGTTGGCGTTGGGTGACGACTTCATGCGTGAGATCCTGGCAGAGGGCAAATTGCTCTATGACGCCGCTTGCCCGTCAAAGCTCGGCCGGCTATGATATGGCGACGGTATCAACGAGGGATAGACCATGACGCGAACGATCAATGCAGTTTATGAAAACGGCCTGCTACGACCGCTGCAACCCCTGGACGGACTCGCGGAACACGCCCAGGTGAAACTGACCATCGAGACCGTGACACCGGCCGGCAACGGCCTGACCGACTGCATCGGAATCCTGCCGGATGAAGACGCTGCAGAAATGCGTCAAATAGTGGAGAGCGAGTTCGAGCAGGTGAACTTGAGTGACTGGTAATCGAATCGCGCTTGACACGAACGAGGCCATCGCCGTCTTGAACGATTCCGGCAATGCCGGGCAGTGGGTTACCGCTTATGCGGCCGTTCACTTGCCAGTGACCGTCGTTGGAGAACTCCGTTTCGGAGCGATGAATTCGCGGCGGGCCGGCGAAAACCGCCAGCGTGTCGAGGCTTTGGTCGCTTGCTGTACCGTGCTGGAGGTGAACGTCACAACCGCAGACGTATATGCCACCGTTCGCCTTGGATTGAAACAGGCAGGCAAACCGATCCCGGAAAACGATGTTTGGATCGCCGCACTGTGCATTCAGCATGGTTTGCCGCTGGCGAGCGCGGATGAGCACTTCGCCCACGTGAGCGGACTCGAACTCGTCAAGAGATAGGCATCAGCGTCGACGCGTGATTCCTCGGCGGAAGACGCCGCTCGGTCTGACCCTTCCGCTGACCAGACCTACCGCTCCGCTGGAAACTCGAACGGCTTGGGCGATAGCAGAAACGGGCGATCCTGGGAGACGCTGATGAGCAGCGCGATGGCCATCGCGTTGGCCAGCAGACTGCTGCCGCCGTAGGAGACGAAAGGTAGCGTCATGCCGGTAATGGGCATCAGGCCTACGGTCATGCCGATGTTGATGGTCACCTGGGCGGCCAGCAGGGCGATGACGCCGACGGCCAACAAGCGCCCCTCCGGTTCGGTCGTCGCCGTGGCGATGGTCGCACCAGCCATGATGATCGCTGCGAAACAGCCGAGGATTACCAGACACCCCAACAAGCCGAACTGATGTCCGACCAGCGAGAACACGAAGTCGTTGTGACGATCGGGTAGAAATTCGTAGTCCACGTATGTCCCTTCGCCCCATCCCTGCCCCAGCACACCGCCACTGCCCAGCGCCGCCTTGGAGTGGATTAACTGCCAACCGTTGCCTTGTCGCCAATTCGCTACGGATTGCTGGTCAAGCCCTAGGAATGCATAGCGCTCCGGATCTTCGGCGACCTGCTCCCGAAACGACTCCGACTGCATCAGCAGCGTCGTGATCCGGGCGATCTGGTACGGCTTGGCGACGATCGGCACGCAAACAACTCCCACGAGAGCGATCAACGCCAAATGCTTGAGATGGGCGCCAGCCAGAAAGAGCATGACGAACAGGACGGGCATCATGAGCAGAGCGGTGCCCAAGTCAGGCTCGGTGAGAATCAGCCCCAGCGGAATCATGGTCAATCCGAACGGGAGGAGCAGACCGCTGAATTGGCGGTAGTTCTTGCGAAAACGAAGGTAGTGGGCCAGGGCCAGAATGTACGCCAGCTTCATGAACTCCGAGGGCTGCAAATGAAAACCCGGCAGCGTGATCCAGCGGTAGACGTTGCGGCGCGGCGACAAGAGCCCGCCGAGCTCAATGCCCAGCATTTTGGCTACGGTCAACGGAACGAGCAGGGCGACGGCCAGGAGGGCGATCGGATAAGCATACCGGGCGATCCGCCGATACCCAATCTTCAGAATACCGACACCGGCGCCGGCGCTGACACCCAGGAAGAGCATCTGCTTGATCGTAAACATCGGTCGGCCGGCGCGTACGGATTCGGCTCCGTAAATCGACACCACCCCGAGAAGGGCCAGCACGCCAACGGCCGCGAGGATGATCGTCCCCGGGCGTGTGAGATCAGTGACTGGGCGTTTCATGGGCTAATTGCGTCGCCGTCCCCGGAAAATCGGGATCCAAATCCGGTCCCAGGATGTCGAGGATCGTCTCGGCCACCCGCTTTCCGATCGGAGCCGCAGTGCGCGAGCCGCTGCCGCCGAACTCGACCAGCACGCTCAAGGCGATTGGCGGCTCTCGTTCGTAGTCCGGCCGGCCGTCGCTCCCCAGGGGCTGCAAATAGCCTACAAACCAGGCGTGGGTGTAGAGCTTGCCGTCGTCCCGGGCCTCCAGCGGCCAGAAACCCTCGTCGTCGATGTCGTCCAGCGTCACATCGATACCCGGATGGGCCCGTTCGAAATCGTTGTGGGCTTGCATCTTGCTACCCGCCGGTATCCTGGTGTGCTGTGCCACTCCATCTGAATCCACCCAGTTGACGATATATGACGTATGAAGACGCGGGGTTTCTGCGCTGCCGGTCTTTCCGCACAGCGCGTATCCAAGTGAATCATCCAGTCGGGCGTAATTGTAGGCGGTACCCTCCCGCGTGTTGACCACACGGTAGAGGCCTTCACGAACAACCCGCCAATGTTCGTCGGTGACAGGCAGCACCGACTCGGGCGTAGGTTGATCGCTGCGGATCAGCGTAACCGGCCGATGCGAGCCGCTGGCGTAAACGGCAAC
>JADFPW010000237.1 GCA_022562105.1 Planctomycetota bacterium | reverse complement strand
TGGGTGCCCCCAGGATAGCGATGATCGGTTGTTGAACGGATTCCGCTTACCCTGGAGACGAAGCCATGGAGGGCATTGTCGGTCTGGGGCCGGCGGGATGCAAGAGACTCATGGAGATGGATCCAAGACATCCCGATCCTGCGGCTCGGCGTCTGGCCCATCTTGTGGTGTTGCTGGGGGATGGATGGAGTTGGTCGTGGGTCCAATCGGGGTTGTGCTGCAGCAGTCGGACCATCACTCGGTGGAAAAATCGCTTCGAGGCGGGCAGGGTGGAGGCCCTGGCGGGCGAACGACGCGGGCGACATGGACGGCGACAACCTGGTTGATCGCTCGACATCGGCTACGTCCTCGCCCGATTCGGAACGGGCGAGTGATCCTCGGGCGTCGCCCGGAAACGTGTCTGGTTGCTCGTTCGCTCTCGCACGAGGCAACAGGGCGTCTCTTGCATCTCCGACCCGTTGGAGGGAGAATATCAAGACCATGTCCGAACGAATTCCGGAGTCAGCCCAGTGTCGATCATGCGGGTATCGGCTGCGGGATCTGCCGGACCCGGTGTGCCCGGAGTGCGGGCGAGGCTTCGATCCGGGCGATTCCAAGACCTACATCGCGGACCCAGACAGGCGCCGCCGGCGACGCTGGCTTGGGCGCCTCAGCGTAGTCGCCGCAATCATCCTCTTAGCGCTGGGGTTCTTTCCACGACGTGTGCTGACCGGGAGTATCTCATTCACATGTCCAAGCTGCGGTGAGAAGATCACGACGCGTCGATGGGAGCCGGTTCCGCCGTCGTGGATTTCGCTCCGCTACCCCGGGTTTCACTGGACGACGCGTAGCGCCATTCCGAGTGCGACACCTGTTCGAGCAGGAGCTGTATGCACCAATCACAACTACTCCGTCAACGTTCGTGCGGAGTTCCATGTCGGTTCAGTCACCGGATCGGCTGCCGGTGGCGCAGTCTTTGTCAACGGGCAGCGGGCCACACCGGCGACTGCGGTGGCCGTGCTCAAGACCTTTGGCTCGCCCTCCAATAGGGGAATCACCATCGGCCCGCATAGTCCAGGCGGGAACTAATCCTCAGCGCCGACTCGATCACCCTGAGCCGAGCCGGCCCACAGCGCGGCGCGGAGATAGTTGCCCGGGAAGATGGATCAGTCGCCTGATCTGTCAGGCCTGCGTCGGGGTACGAGTGCGGATTCTAGCACCAGCAAGAAGTGGATTCTTGCATCAGCTCAAGAACGGCTGATTGCACCACTAGAGTCTCCTATCACCTCCCCAATTGCTCCAAGCGGCAGATGGAAACGTAGTCTGGTGCATTCGTGTTCGCATCTGATACTATGTGTCCATGCAGGAGTCCCAATCGGCATCCTCACAGAACGTCGCCCCCTACGGGGTCACTGACGACGACTCCCGCGGCCGGCAGCATGACGACCCGTTCGCGGGTGATCGGGCTCCGTTCGCGCTGGATCGCCATCGCGTCTTGAGATCCGCCTCCTTTCGCCGCCTGGAGTACAAGACGCAGGTCTTCGTGATCCATGAGGACGATCATTACCGCACCCGTTTGACGCACAGTCTGGAAGTCGCCGCCATCGCCCGGCAGTTGGCCGTGGGGCTCCACGTCAATGCCACACTGGCTGAGGTCATCGCCTTGGCCCACGATCTGGGTCATCCGCCGTTCGGACACGCCGGCGAGTCGATCCTCGGGCAGTTGATGTCCGAGGCCGGCGGATTCGAGCACAATGTTCAGTCGCTGCGAGTTGTGGACTACCTCGAACACCCCTATCCGCCATTTCGTGGTCTCAACGTCTCGTTCGAGGTTCGCGAGGGGATCATCAAACACGCGACGGTCCACGATCGGCCGGAGGTGGATGATTCTTCGGATGCGGGGCTCGCGGAACTCTTGGCCGACGGTCCTTGGCCCAGTGTCGAGGGTCAGATTGTCTGCCTGGCCGACCGGCTGGCGTACGACTGTCATGACCTGGAGGACGCCCTGGGGGCCGACCTGATCGGAGAGAATGATCTGGAGCCGCTGGCCCTATGGCGCGACTCAGCGGTGGACATACGCCGCCGCTTCCCTGACGGAGCGCTGGGGACCGTGCGTCGCCCCATTCTCGACGCGATTCACGCTGTGCTCATTCAGGACGTCACTGCTGAGTCGCAGCGCCTTTTGGCGGAGGCTGGCGTAACCAGCGTGGACGACGTTCGACCGGCCGGTGGTCCGATGGTCGCGGTGTCCGAAGAGACGAACGCCCGGCTCGAAGCTCTGGAAGCGTTTCTCATGGAGCGCGTCTATCGGCACCATCGCGTGGTGCGTATGGACGCCAAGGCCCGCCGGTTCATCGAGCGCCTTTTTGACGCCTACTGCGACAATCCGCGACTACTGCCGCCGCGGTTCTTCAACCGTGTCGAGGAGCAGGGCATCAAGCGGGTGGTGTGCGACTACATCGCCGGCATGACCGATCGATTCTGCCAGGACGAGTATCGAAGGCTGTTCGAGCCGTTCGAACGAGTCTAGACGCGGCGGACTGTCGATTTCCGATTGACGATTGACGCCTCGCAATCGACAATCGGAAATCGGAAATCGACAATCTTCTTGGATGCAAGAATGATTCGCCCGGTAGACAGACAACAGACCACCGTCCCCGCCGAGAGCGTGACGGGGCGGCATACGGTCGCCCTGGTTCGCACGTTCACCTTCGAGGCAGCCCATCTGCTGCCGCACGCGCCGCCAGGCCACAAGTGCCGCCGACTCCACGGGCACAGCTTCCGGGTGGACCTTACCGTCGACGGTGAGGTGGACAAGCGCACCGGATGGTTGATGGACTTCGGTGACATCAAGGCGGCCTTCGCTCCGTTGTTGGACCGCCTGGATCACCACTACCTCAACGAGATCGACGGGTTGGAGAATCCGACGGCCGAGAACCTGACCCGATGGATCTGGGAGCGCCTCAAGCCGGATCTGCCGGAACTCGCCTGCGTCACGGTTCACGAAACCTGCAGCGCCCGTTGCGAGTTTCGAGGTGAGAGGTAGATGAACGAACCCGCCGACCGACAAGCCGCCATATTGGAAACGTTCGACAACCCCGCTCCGCAGCGGGATTACGAGATCGAGATTCGCTGCCCCGAGTTCACCAGCCTGTGCCCGATCACCGGCCAGCCCGATTTCGGCGAGGTGATCATTCGCTACGTCGCCGACGCCAAATGCCTGGAGCTCAAGAGCGTCAAGCTCTACATCCAGGCATTCCGTCAGGAGGGCATCTTCTACGAAGCGGTGACCAACAAGATCCTCGACGACATGGTCGCGGCCTGCAAGCCGAGGCGCATGAGCATCACCACCCAATGGCGCCCCCGCGGCGGGATCAGCAGTCAGATCACGGCCGCGTACCCCTGAACCCGGGCGGTATCGAGGCGACGGGTGCCATAGGCCAACTTGTTGGCCCGTGTTTTCTTCGTCGTGGCGGTCTCCGGCGAACCCCACGGGCAAGCTGCGGTCCAACGGACCTACGCCGTTCGCTCTCTACGCTACGCTACGGCAAAAAGTGGCCGAATCTAGCTAGAACATAGCCCGAATCCAGCGGGTCGATGGCACCATCATTATTGACGTCCGCGGGCGTGTTCGCGGCGTCGGTTACGTCTAGACCAAAGCGAGCCAGAATGAAGCCACTGTCCAGCGGGTCGACCAGACCTCTCGGTTGTGACCCGGTCAGGACTGTCTCCCACCTTGACATTGGCCAGCGTAGAGGTAGGATCGGACCCCTGGAAAGGGTACTCGACACATCTGCGCTAGGGGAATCGGAGGAACTGCGTTGGCCTCTAAGAGCCAAGGTCGGAAGTTCAGCCGGGGTGTGAGGCTCCGGTTTGCCATCCGGTAAACGTCCGGTGAGCACTGTGGAACACACCGTACGGCAGGAGGATTGGGTATGTACGCGAGAATCGTCATGATCGTAGCGAGTGGCCTTTTTGTGGGCACCGCCAACGGCGCTATCCTGTTTCTGCAGAATGCCGCCGATGGGACGGGGTCGATGGACTTGGGTCCGGGTGAGACGGGCAGCCTCAACCTCATGCTGCACATGGAAGGGTATGATACCGATTTCGCCTATGTCACTGTCTTCCTCGACGATGGGGACGACTTGGGCGACGGCCCGCTGGATGTGGTGGAGGTGATCGCCGGGCTCGAAGGTCCTGATGTCTTCTACGACCGCAGCGGGTTCACATTGCCGGCCGACATCTCCTTCGACGGGAACAACGAGTACGGCCTGATCATAGAGCGGACGGACGGAGACGGTTGGGGTACCGGAACGTACGTCCTCGACACGCTGGTGATCCTGAACGACTCCGATGAGCTGGGCGAGCACCCCATCACCTTCGAGGAGGGCGACCGCGCTCCGCTGGTCTTTACGTCGGATTTGGTCTGGTTTCCGTGGAATTTCAACTTCCCCCTCTCCCCGGACTTCTTGGACCCGGGCATTGGGGCCGAAGACAACCCTTTCATCATCAACACCATTCCCGAGCCCGCGACGGCGGTCCTGCTCGCCCTCGGCGGTCTGACCCTGCTAGGTCGGCGGCGCCGCGTTGCCTTCTGACGGCCAAGATCGTCGAGTTCGCCGAGCGCGTTGCTTCGTAGGTAATCTCCTCGCCATAATGAGCAGGTAGGCAGTGCGTCACCACATTATGGCGCCTCCGCGGCGGGATCGGCACTCAGATCACGGCTCAATACCCGTGACTCACTGGCAACGTGCGATGACCATCGTCTTCCGAGAATCGACTGACTTGGCGGTGATCCGAAGCCCATGGATCACGCGTTGGCTATCGGCAATCGTTTGTCTGGCTTGGCTTGTCGGCTGCGCCGGACCCGGCCCGACGCTCATGCCGGAGTGGCCCATCGCTCAGAACGTCCTGCCCAGCGGGGCGATCGAACGATTCTACGATTCGGACAACGACGGACGCCAGGACTACTACGAACGTCTATCCGCCGACGGCCGAATCACCGTCCTGGGCTACGACACCGACGGCGACGGCCGAATCGATCGCCGCGTGGATCTCGAACGCATCGATCCCGCGACCCAGCGTGATCTGGTGATCCTGCTCGATAGCATCCCCTACGAGATGGTGTGTGAGCAGTGGGATAAGGGGCGATTCCGTCTGTTTCCCAGGCCGACGCGCGTAATCAGTCCGTTCCCGGTGATGACCGACCTGTCCTTTGCGGAGTTCTTCGACGTCTCGCCCTGTCCGGGAATGGAGTCCATCTACTTCGACGGCCGCCACATTGTCGGCGGCGTGGGTCAATACCTGACGTGGAAGAACTCGCCGTGGCTGACCCATGTCGATTACTCCATGCGCACCCTGGCCCACGGGGTGACTTACTACTTCCCGCTCCCCTGGTTCGGCCACGAACTCAAGCGCATTGAAGACCTGGTGGGCGAAAGAGCTGCGGGTACCACCACGGTAGCCTATTGCGTGGGAACCTCCGCGGTGGGAGCCAATAGCGGACGGGCTGGACATCTGGCTGCACTGGTTAAGCTCGATCGATTCTGTCGTTCCATCGTCCGGCGCAGCGAAGGCCGGGTTCGCATTTCGTTGCTCTCCGATCACGGTCATACCCTGACGGCCGGGCGACTGGTTCGCCTGGCGGCCGGCCTGGAACGACTGGGATACCACGTGGGGCGCAATCTGAAGGGCGAAGACGCCGTGGTGGTAACGCCGTTCGGCATGGTCAGTTGTGCGGCCATCTACACCAACGCGCCCGCCGCGGTTGCCCGGGATGCGCTCGATATCGACGGGGTACGGCTCACCGCCTACCGCGATGGTGACAGCGTGGTCGTTGTGGGTCGAGACGGGCAGGCTCGCATCCATCGATCATCTTTCGGCTACCGCTACGATGTCGAAACCGGGGATCCGCTTCGCCTGACCGGGGTGATTGACGGGTTACATGGATCCGGTCACGTGGATTCGGAGGGATTCGCAGCCGACGGGCGGCTATTCGATGCCACCATCGATCACGACTTTCCTGACGCCCTGCATCGTCTGTGGCGGGCGTTCCAGGGGTTGATGGAATACGTGCCAGATGTTCTGGTTTCCCTGGATTCGGACCGATTCTGCGGCAGCGGGACGATGACCGCGATGTTCCGCCTGGAGGGAATCCACGGTGACTTGGGTCTCACCAGCTCGACAGGTTTCGCCATGTCCATGGCCGGTCCGCTGCCCGCAGCGATACGAATGGAGGATCTGCGCGATGCGTTGCGGCGAGTCGGCGCCGAGGTTCCGCCTGCTTCCGAATAGCCGACCGCGAGAACATTCCGGGTGCCATGGGCTCCGCCTCAGGCGGATTGGCCCGTGTCTCGCACGCGGGGGCTCGATTGGCGCTACGGATGGCTTTTCCACGGGTGCCACTGGTGGTTTGCCCACCAGTGCTCGGGCGCCCTCGCATCACGCACTGGTGGACAAGCCACCAGTGGCACCCGACCTGCCGCCCACTAGCCCGCATATTTCATGAGGCGACGTGAGCGTTGCCAGTCGGTGTAGTGTGCGACGATCGTCGGATTGGCGGTATGGTCCACCGTGGTCGGCGCAGAAAGCCCCCTTTCCCCCACGGCGATTTCGGGTTGTGCCATAGTCAGATTGGAGTGAGGCGGCGCAGCAGAAGTGCGAACAGTGGCTGGTAGGGATGGTAGCTGCTGAGGTGGAAGACGATCCGCCGAACCGACACCGTCACCCGGGCGGCAATCTTGAACAGCTTGCTGCGAATCGTCGTCACCTGGGCCTTGGCTAACTCCGTACCCACCAGGCCCACCCGACGCAGATGCTCGATCAGCACGTAGGCCGCAGAGGCCAGCAGCAATCGGAACTGGTTGGCTTGGAATTGGTGACAACTGGTGCGATCGGCGAAGAGGCCCAACTGCTGCTCCTTGATGCGGTTCTCCATGTCCCCACGAGCCGTGTACCGGTCGTCGTAAATCGTCTTAGGAGCTTCTGCCAAGTTAGTCACCACGAAGCGAACATTGGGGCCTTTCGGTAACACCTCCGCTTTGACGATGACCCGACGCTTGCGGTCCC
>JADFPW010000236.1 GCA_022562105.1 Planctomycetota bacterium | reverse complement strand
CCTGGAAAACGATAGCGACTTGCGGTTACACTCTGTCACGGAACGGCCTCCTTGCCTTCGTATGGTTGAGTCGTCAAAACCCTAATCATACAAGGTCGAGAAGGCCGTCTCTATGCGCAAACCACCTGACGCTCGTGAATTATCCAGGCTAGACGAGGAGGTGACACAAATGGCCAAAGACGCGAAGAAGATTGCCAAGGCTTTGGTAAAGGAATTGCGCAAGTTGGATCGTGAGGGCGAGTTGGCGCGCGATGGCAAGAAGGTTGCCGCTGCCATCAACAACTTGCGCGAAGAAAGACGGCTCACTCCGCGCGAGCTGAACCGAAGAGCTACGATCTGACGCCCGCCGTCCATGCCTACTTTGTCCTCCACGCCCGAGGTCGTCGTCAAGGCCGTCAAGTATTCCCCGGGAGAATTGCGAGTTCTCCTGGCCAAGTATTCTCTTGCGAGTCCCTCAGTCGTCGATTCCGCGACTCACCTGACCTATTTTGACGAGTACTTCGGCAAACTGAAAGCCAAGACTATTGTCGTCGAGAGCCCGTATACCGACGGAGACTTCCTTGACGACTACGCGGCGTACTACGTGCGGTGTCGGCAAATACCGCTCCCGGTGTGTACGACTCCATTTCTTCCAGGTTGCCTTCGGCAGCAAAGAGTTGCAGAGGGCTGCGAAGCGGTCCTCCAGACGACTCAAGGATCGCTCGTTGCAGAAGGCGTATTTGGGATAGGCTCTAGTAAGTCCCTGACCGAAGGATATGTGGCCAAGGCTGACGCGTATCGCAACGCCGGCGACTATGGCCGTGCAATTCAAGAGTATTCCAAAGCGGCGAACGAACTGGGATCAGATGCATCTTCGAGCCTGGGCAACCGGATCGCAGTCGGGGCGTACAACGCCGGACTGAAGTTGGAACGGCAGCACATCGCCTCCGGAAGCGACCTGGACGCCGAGGCGCTGGCTTTTCGGGTAGCCTTCGATCTGGATCCCGGCGATGGGACGTACAAACAAAAACTAGCCAAGACGAACAACACCATCGGAAATCAATTCTTGGCGGAATCCAAGTATGCCGAGGCGGCGGACGCGTATCGGGAGGCCTACGATCTCTACCCGGGTGATGTTGGCTATGAGCGCAGCGTGATCAATGCCCACCGCCTTGACGGCGACCGTTTGCTGGCCAGACACCAGTTCGCTGAAGCGATCACCGCCTATCGCAGCGCGTACAAGGTGGACATGAACAATCAGACCAGCAAGTCAAAACTAGCCGCAGCCTACAACGACCGAGGAATGGAATTCAAGTACGATACTCGCTACACCAAGGCGGTGGCTGATTTCAAGGAGGCCATGGCGTTGGAACCCACCAATAAGACCTACCAGATCAACTACCTCTCGCTCATTTCACACGATCGGTAGGGCGCTGGGGCGCCGAACGGGCGCGCGGGGAGATTTTCTTGCCCGCGGAGGCGAATGCTTCGCAAGGATGTAAACGAAGAGATCCGCTCACAGGTAGGTGATCGCGTCAGCGATGTCGTCTGGAAGGCTAACGAGGAACTCGGCGAAGTCCGCCCGCTTGTCGAATCCGAGATCCCGGCTGGGACGCGAGCCGAGGAGATCATAGGCCACGTATGGCCCCCAACACAGCAGCCCATTGATCATGTCGGTCAGGTGAATCAGTAGCCGTTCCACGCGCATGGGATCGTCTGGGGCAGGATAGCTGTGATGATTGCCGATGAGCACGCGGAGTTTTTCGGGCAGGTTCCAAGCTACGGCGATCAGTTCGCCGAACTCCTGGTGACACTCGTGGCAAAGGTAGTCGAACGACTCCAACTCCAGATTGTACTTCACAAACCGCATCTGCTTGCGCGCCTCGCGCAGCACCATGACGTCGCCGATGTCGTGCATCAAACCCAACAATTGGGCTTCGTCACGATCCATGGTCGTGAATTGCGCTAGACTATGCATGATTGCCCCAGCGGCTAGCGATTTGTCTTTGAGCAATCTGACGAACTCGGTTTCGCCTGATTTTCCGTCTGCCATCGCGAATCGCATCGACTCGTTGTACATGAGGGTGCCGAGCGCCTTGGCTCCCAGGCGGGTGATCGCGGGCTTGATGGTGGAAATCTTTTGCAGGCCTCGGTAGTAGGGTGAACTGGCCATCCGAATCACCGCCGCGGCGAGAACCTGGTCCTCGGCAATATCCTCCGCCACCTGGCCGAAGTCACAGTCGCGCTTTCGGAGACGCCCGAGTACGCGCTCCGAGACAGCACCTAGTGGGGGAAGGTCCAAGTTTCGGCCGTCGAGTTGGTCGCAGAGGATATTCTCCAGACCCAACGCCTCGACGGACATCTGTGGCCGACTGATCTCGAGCAGCTCGGTCACCGTTTCCCCAACCGGCGCCCACCAAGGCGGATCGGTCGATTCCGGTTTACGGTCAGTCAGCGTTCCGGTCGGCACCTCCGTGGCAACGCCTGGGGAGTCCACGTTGGGGCCGACGGTTCGTTCGGTGCTCGGGGTACGCCCGACGATGCGCTCGCTCACCCAGTTCCAGAAGCCCATGAGTGTTCCCCGATCGACCAGCGCTTATAAAACGGATCCAGTGCGATGGGCGCTGGGGCGACCCACGGCCCAACGCCCGCCCCTTATCTTGTCGGCGATCGGCGGGGCGAATTCGACTTCCGCGTGATTCGGGGGCAGGTCCGATACTGGCGAGGGTCGGAGCCGCCTACACCAACGGCCACCAACGGCGCCAACGGCCACCAACGGCGTAGGCAAGAAAAGCGGATCCTGCCGCGTTGTTGCGGGGTGGGTTCGGCGAAGACCGTTGGTAGCACTTCACGGTGTCGTCCCCTATTCTTGTATGTACATGCGGCCCACCAAGCATCTTTCCGAACAGGCGGGATTCACCAAAGACGCCTTGGCAACGCGCTTCGGTCCGGTGCTGCCGCCTCTCTTTCCGGTGACGGTCGGGTTGGTGGTCGGCATTCTCGTTGACGATGGAGTGATGGTTCCGCCGATCCTGGCGGCAGCCATCGGTGCGGCGGCGGTGTTGCTGGGGTTGGTCCTGCCGCGGGGTTTGCAGACGATCGTTCTGAACGGGTTGGCGGCGACGTGCCTGGGAGCGTTGCTGTATCACAATTCCTATCGCCGTGTTCCCGAAAACCACGTTGTTCACCAGGTCTCGGCCGGGCCGCTGGTTGCTCGACTTCGGGGGACAATCGTCAGTGAGCCTGCCCTGCGCACGCGACGCACGGGTCCGTTTGATCGGTGGTTCTTTGACCTCGAGCGCACCAGTTTCATTCTCCAGGCTGAGTCGGTGGACGCGGGCGAAGGGTTTGTCGCGGTTCGGGGGCGGGTGGCTGTGTATGTCAGGGAGACGGTTCTGCGATGGCAGTTGGGCGACACCGTCGAGGTGTTTGGGCGCCTCTACCGATTCAGCCCACCGGAGAATCCTGGAGGGATGGACTGGCAACGCCATCAGCGTTTGCGGGGAATCTGGGTGGGCATGACCGCCCCGGTGGAGGAGTGTGTACTCGTGGACACCGGGGACTCGAGGTGGAGTTATCGATCGGCGTGGCAGGCGGTGCGACACCGGGTTCGGGCATTGCTCCTCGACGACCGCATTGGAACCGAATACGCGGAATCCACGTTGCTTGAGGCCATGATCCTTGGACGGCGGCAGGCCATCGATCCGCGACTCAACGATGCATTCCGCAACGCGGGATGTATGCACTTTCTGGCGGTCAGTGGGCTTCACGTGGGTATTCTGGCCCTGTTTATCTGGTGGTTGGCCCAATTGCTCGGGTTGTCGCTCAGGTCAAGCACGGCATTGACTATGGCCGTGACCGTCATGTACGCACTGCTCGCGGATCCCCGGCCTCCAATCATGCGGGCGACGATCACGACCTTGGTCTTTGGATTTTCGATCCTGATGCGCCGGCCCAGGAACTTCATGCAAACCATTTCGCTGGCGGCCACGATCATACTGTTGATCCAACCGGCGGCGCTCTTCGACGTGGGCTTTCAGCTTTCGTTTACCGGGGTCATGGGGATTGCGTTCGTGACTCCCGCGTTGACAAGACTCGCCGGCCAAGCTGGTGCGCAGCTCGCTCAGTTCCTATGGATACAGTCGCTGGTCAAGATAGCGGGCTCGAATAACGACCGATCGGTTGGATGGCGCATCGCGGCGTTCGTCGGCCGCTGGCTACGCCTTGCCATAGCGGTGTCGCTCGGGGCGTGGATTGTGGGTGGGCCGATCATGCTGGCCCACTTCGACCAGATCACTCCCATGGGATGGCTGAACTCAGCCCTGGCAGCTCCTCTGGTTCTGGCCATTCTTGTGGTCGGCTTTCTGGCGATCCTGACCGGCCTCCTGTGGCCCACGCCGGCGAGCTACTTGAGTGACGCGGCGGGTTCGCTGTCCTCGCTGCTCGTTTGGTGGCTGGAACGGTTGACTGAGTGGATCGGGGGGAGTGTCTATGTGAATCAACACCTTGCCGTGGTACCGGTATGGATGGCGGTTTTCTATCTCGTCGTGGTAGGTGCCGCGGTCTTCGCTAGTCTGGGTCGGCTGAAGTGGCGGTGGGTGGTGGCGTTGTGTTCAGGATTGACTACGGTATTTGTCGTGTGGCATTGCTGGCCCGTTCAGCGAGCGGGGGTGACTATCGCGGTTCTCTCGGTCGGACGGGGCAATGCGGTGGTGATCGAGCTGCCGGACGGGGGAGCTATCCTGTACGACGCCGGGACATCCAATTCTTATGATGTCGGCGCGTGGACCGTCGTGCCGTACCTGCGATGGCGCGGAATACGATCGATTGAGGCCGCTTTCGTGAGCCATTCGAATCTCGATCACTACAGCGGCCTGCCATCGCTTCTGGATCGTGCGGTGACGGAACGGATCGTGGTCAACCCGTTCTTCGAGCGACGCGGATCGGGGAATGAGGCGGAATCTAGCGACGAGGGCCCGCTGGAGACGTTGCTTTCGGAGTTAACCCTTCGTGGGCAGCGCCTCGATGTCGTGATGCGTGGGTCACCGCCCCTTGTGTTCGGCGATGTTGAGGTGGAGGTGCTCTGGCCTCCGGATCCGCCGCCTTTTGAACTAGGGGCCAACGATTCTTCGCTGGTTCTTCGAGTTCGCTACGGTGGGAGCAGCATCCTGCTCTGCGGGGATATCGAGCAGCGACCTCAGCGCTGGCTCATGGAGCACGAAGACCTGCGCGCCGACGTGCTCCTTCTGCCGCACCACGGCTCGACCCGGACCACGGTTCCGGAGTTCATCTCCGCGGTGGACGCCGGAATCGTTGTGAACTCCAGTGGCACCCGGCGAGATCGTCCAGGGCGGAGCACGGTGCTCGATGGCGTCTTGACGGGTCGCGACTACTTCAACACCGCCGACCATGGGGCCATCATGATCCATCTTGCGGATGACGAGGTTCGCGTTACGACGATGCGACGGTTGCCCGACCGGGACCCAGACGGATGACTTGGTGCAGACTCCCCACACGACGGTCTCCCGCGTGGAACGCGGGCCGAGGTTCTCAAGCGGGTATCCTCTGATCGTGGGACTGATTTCTAACCTGCCTCCTTCACCGGTCGAAAACCGGTGCCGCGCGGTTTTTGGGCGTTCTACGTTGGGGGTATCAGCCATGAATCATCCATTGGTCGTACCGGATATGGGTCGACACCGATGCCTGACATCTGATCGACATGCCCCAAACCGACCTGGGGCGGTCGAGGGCGGTGACACCCTTGACGGCGTGGCCCCGTCCGGTTCTCATTCGGGCACAAGTTCGGCTGTGTTTGTCTCACGTTGAGGAGCTTTACCATGCAACAGATGATTCGCCTTGCCCGGGTCCTTTCGCTCTTGGTCGTACCGACGGTCTTCGCACAGAGTCCACCCGGCCCGGCGGTTCTGCTCGACACGGTGACGCTCGATCCGACAAAACTGCGGGTCCACTTCATCGACATTGGCCCTGGGCTCGCGGTCCTGATCGAGACACCGCACGACCGCCGGCACATCTTCGTTGATGGTGGCAAGTGGAGTCTCGACGAGATGATGACCTACGTTGGCCATTTTGTTTCACCGCCTTTGCCGATCGACATTGCGATTGTCACCCACGCGGACACCGACCATTACAAGGGCATGAAGAGAATCTTCGAGACGTACGAGGTCGGTCAATTCTGGAACACGGGCTACGAGAGCGACACGTTGGCCAACATCTTGATTTGGGCAGGCCTGTTGCAGCAGGTGGACGACGAGGAGGGCTGCGAGGTTTACATGCCCATCGAGGAGTACGTTGAGGTTGGAGACACTGAAGTGATCGACGATGGTGACACGCCCACCGATCCCAGTGACGACGTTGTGGTGCACTATTTGAACGTGGACAGCAGTCCACCTTTCCGCGATCCGATCTTCGGGCGATCCTTCAGCGAGGCAAAACGCCGCAACAACGCCTCGCTCGTGTTCCGACTGGTGTACAAGAATGTTTCGTTCCTCATCACCGGCGACATCAATGGCCGGGACGGTAGTCATAAAACGCGCTCGACGGACAACGAGATCGACAGCGAAGAACTGGAACTTCTAGTCCGCCACATGCTTTTTCCGGATCGGTACAACCTTAAATCAACCGTCCTGCAAGCCCCGCACCACGGATCGAACGGCTCATGTTCGCTGCCGTTTATCAAGGCAGTTGATCCTGATTGGGTGGTGATCACGGCAGGTCACCAGCACAACCTTCCCCACCCGGCGACACTCGAACGGATAGGGCGAGCGGGAGTTGCGGAGTCTCGCATCCTAAGGACAGACGAAGGTGACTCGACACCGGAAAACACTTCTGTCAAAGACCCCACGGGCGACGATTCGTACATCTTCGAGACCGACGGCGACACGATCACGCGCATATTGAAGGTAAAGCTTGAATAGGTCGTGGCCTCTGACCCGAACCTGCCACGAGGATAGGGATGGATGAGCGATGGAAAGGACAAATTGACAGACCCGCCGGAGTCAACCCACGGGAACGAGCCGAGGGTAGACTAGAACCTATCCCAAAACAGCCAACGACCCGCGAACTT
>JADFPW010000235.1 GCA_022562105.1 Planctomycetota bacterium | reverse complement strand
AACAACAACCCCAACGGCCCCGGGTAGCCCCGCGGAAAGCTGGACCGGTTGAAAAGCTGGTGCCACATTGCTCGCAACAACCCGCCACCTTCCCTCACCTCAGACGCCCCCCCGTCGCCTGGCTAGATTACATATCTATACATGTGAATATCTATACCAGGGTGTAAGATCCACACTCGGTGCGCTCGGGGCGCGTAACCAGCATCCCTAACAGCCCGTGGAAAAAGTAGCGGCCGGCGCCTCGCCGGCCGTACTAGCGCTACTGGCTGGCTCAGGGCGAGGGTTTTCGACTGTCGATTCGGCACAGTCACGTTTTTCAACGGGCCACTAAACACCTTTACCCCAGCGGGTTGGGATAGAGTTTGGATCTAGGGGTTGTCGGATTGAAGAGGCCCGGCCGGCTATCGGCTTGGCCACAATGAGTATCGTTCGACCAGGCTTGCGATCCCCTGGTTCGCTTGCAGGAAGCGAAGCCGCAGGCGCTCGGCGCTCGACCCGAGGATGGGAATCCGCCCGGCGCCGGCATCCACCACGCCCAACGCTCGCACCAGATCTTCCAGGCCGAAAGCCTCCGTCTGCCGAATGGCCGCAAAGTATCGCGCCCACCAACCGATTACAGCTACGCTCAGCCACAGCACCGACAGACCATCCAATACAGCCCAGCCGTAGTAGGCCGGGCCGAAGCAGGTTCGAGTCTGAAGCTTGCCGCGCAGGTAGCGCAACACGCACTCGTTGAGGCGATCCGCTTGGCCGTTATCCGGCTGCACACGGTCCACATCAGCAAAGTCAGCCTCGCCACCATTGTTGCCGATCACGGATGGCACTGGGCCGCGCCCGTTTCGAAACCGGCGCGAGAAGCAGAGTTGCGTCCATCGGCAGGCCAAGCTACGCCCCCACCCGGCCTGCATCTCCGCGAAGCTGACGTGTCCCGTGTGGGCGAATGCAAGCTGTCGCAGCATGCGCAGCTGCCGACTCGTCGGTGTTGACGGGACGTTGGCCGAGAGCTCGGCCGGCAGCGCCGCCACCAGTAGTTCCACCAGCTCCACGAAGCGTTCCTCGCGCACCGCCTCGAGCTGGGCGTCCTGAAGCGTGGATGTCAGCCAGATGGCCCCGCGTAACCGATCCGTCGGCGATCGTTGTCCATCGCGTAGCCATCGGTCCAGAATCCCGACCAGGTGGCCTGTCTCAGCGGACTGAGCCGGCAAGCCGGTCTTGAGTTGAATCTCGACCTTGGCCCGACCCCTGCCGCCCAGCAATTCCCGTGCGAGAACGCCGAGGGCATCTTCGTCGGCATCCATAGGTTTGCCCTGCGAACGGGCCACGGTGGGGCAATCGAATCGCCACCCGGCGCGAACCGAATGACCCACGGGCGACAGAGTGAATGGAAACAGGCGGCATGCCAGCGGTTTGGCATCGAACCCTTGCTGCTCGTGAATACGACATCGACCCGCGTCGCTGAGGAAGACGCAGCGCCCCTGTTCATCCTTGTTGAGCACCCACTTGCCGCCCAGGCGTACGTACGGATCAACGTCGAGTCGGCGCTTCCAGCCGCCGGCCTCGATTTGCTTTCGATCGCGGTCCGTCAAATCCACGACCAGGTTGCGGCAACATTGAGTGCATGATTGGCAGGAGAAGCGTTGACCCGTATCACTCGGGATTAGTACACGGAGCGACTTGGATGACGGTGCCATGACGGCTTGAAGTCAGGCGATCATTTCGGCCAGCTGCGGCACTTGCTGGATTTGGTCGGTGGGAACCATGGTGATGACGTCCCACGGGCAGACCTGAGCGCATAGCTTGCACCCGATACATACCGGCAGATCGATGGTGCAAAGCCCCATCGCGTATCCCGGATGCAGCGGATCCGAAATCTTGTCGATGCAATCGACCGGACAGACGATCACGCACGCTTCGCACCCGGTGCAGAGATCCTCATCGAGGATCGCCAACTGCTTGGGAAGCTTCTTCTTTTTCTTCTTTGTCTCGCTCATGGGACGCCTGGGGTCGAGAGCCCGCTGGGCTGTCGGCCACAATCGTGGTCACCACTCTCATCGGTAACGGTAGGGGTCAAGCTGCACGTAGGCAAGGGTCAGTCGGATTGTCGAGTGGACTTTCCGTTTTCCCCGTTCAGTAGCCAGGTTCCGGCTTTCCCGTTGCTGCCATTGCCGGGGGCATCGAGAAGGTCGTGATAATACCTGGGGATCTTGGGGGATCGCCTGACCAGCTGATCGATGCTGACGATGTCGGCCCCTTTGGCGCGGAGCTGGCGCAGTGCCAAATCCGCGTCGGGCGCCGTCCAGTAGCCGCAGGCGTCGTAGACCACGGTCACTTTGCGTCCCCGTCCGAGCAATCCCAGGGCCATGGTTCTGACGGAATACTCCAGACCCACTCCGCAGATGACGAACTCGTTGGCCGCCAGTTGGGTCAGGAAACGGTCGGCCTTGGGGTTTCCGAAGAGATCCGGCGTCCGTTTCCTGAAGATGACCTGCTGATGGGTTCCGAAGAGATCGAGGGGCACGGAAAGCGTGTTATCGACCTCGACGGCGACCGCGGTCGCCAGAATGGTGTAAGACAGCTTGAGTTGTCCGGGTGTGCCGTCGATGCAGTGTTCCTGCGAAACGCTGCGCCGGATCTCGTTTCGTCGATGAGAATCCATCGAGGAGATGACCGGTACCCGCTGTCGCTTGGTCCATTCCACGAGGCGGGGCAGTGTGTCGGTGAGCTGACACACGTTTCGCACCGGATGCGCACCCTCGGGGTCGCAAAAGTCGCGTTGCGTGTTCAGGTCGAGAACCACGCACTCCCATGTCGTACCGTTTCCAACCATATCTTCCCCCCTCGACGGAATCGGCGATGATTTCGCCTGATTCGCCCTGGGTCTGGGCGGTGGAACTCGGCTAGTTGTCTGGGAGTCGCTTCTTTCCCCAAAGAAAACGGCCCCCATTTTCCCCCTCCGGGATAGGCCCGCTGCACTAGCAACCGAATGATAGCACCGGGAGTGGGGACTGGCGACAAGAACTCGACGAAACACGTAACATCTTATATAGCAATAGGTTATGGTAGCTTGATTTTTGTTATTATGGGCTTGACAAGCTCACTTCACAAGCCGTTCCAGGGAAAACTCACAGGCTGGGACCATCGCAAGTCGGGCTCGGCACATGTGTTCGTCCAGTTCCTTGGTTGTGGTCCAACGAGCTTCCTGGCGTTCCATCTCCGGCGAACGCCCGCCATACGTGGCACGCGTTTCCTGGGCGCCGCCAGCCGGTTGTTATGCGTCCCAACGCCCGACACAATGCAATCGGCTCGCAGAGGGGCTGCAAGGAACCGTATCGGTTGCTCCTGTTTGCGATGGGTACAGCTGCGCCTTACATGAACAGCCCGGACACTAACCACTCGACCACCCGCCTCTCACAGCTGGTCGCCGCGTACCCGCAACTGCCGTTCATCGCCCCCTTCGTGACCTTCCTCTTGTTGATGGGCGCGGGCGGCCAACTGGGAGCCGATCACCTCCATTGGGTCTACGCCGTCCGAATCTTCGGGTCGTTGGGCGTGTACTTGCTCTTCCGGCAGTACTATCCACCGCTCGGTAAGGCCCATTGGTCTTTGGCGGTCGTCGTCGGTCTGGCCACGGCCGTCATGTGGGTAATGGTGCATCACTGGTTCGCCGACCAGACTTGGTATCGCTACACCCAAGTCCTCGGCCACGATCCGGCGCCGAAAGAGTACTACGATCCCTGGGAGCGCCTAGGACACGGATGGAAGGTGTGGACATTTCTCGTGGTACGGATCGGCGGGGCCGCCACGGTGGTTCCCATGATCGAGGAGGTTTTTTGGCGGGCGTTCGTTCTTCGGCTAATCATTGACCATCACCGATTCGAGGACGTGCCGCTGGGCAAGTTCACCTGGGGCTCGTTTCTCATCTGCTCGCTGGCGTCAGCCCTGCAACATCCGCAATGGGAAGTGGGCATCCTCTGCTGGATGATCTTCAACGCCCTGTTCTACTGGAAAAAGAGCTTGCTGTGCCTCATGGTGACCCACGGCATCACCAATCTCGCCCTCTACGTGTACGTCGTGCTCAACCGGGACTGGGTCTTCTGGTAGGAATTCGCAAATCCGAGCAGACCGTTCCTGGTCGCTCCGTGGCGGCCGATTCACTGTCAATCTGGCAGCCTCGGTATCCCCGACATCGCCGTAAACCACTGTAAACAAAGAGGTTATGCGCATGATCGCCCGGCACGCGGCGTGCTACCTTCGAATGTAGATAGCAAGGCGAGGAGGAATATGAACCGCAACAACATGACCATCAAGGCCACCGAAGCACTGGTCCGGGCCGAGCGAACCGCCCAATCCGCGGGTCACCCGACTGTTCAACCGCTGCATCTTCTATCGGCCCTGTTGGACGAGGATACCGGTGGGATCATCGTGCCCACCCTGCAAGCCATTGGCGCCCCGGTCGAGCGGATCAAGCAGATGACCGAGAGCGAACTCGACCGGCTACCCAAGATCAGCGGCGGTGAGCTTCGGGCGGATCCGGCCCTTGGCGGAGTCGTCGAAGCAGCCCGGGCCTACGCCGATCGGCTCAAGGATGCGTACCTCTCCACCGAGCATTTGCTTCTGGCGCTGGCCGAAGCGGAGTCGCCGGCCCGGGATCTTCTCACGCTCAACGCCGTCTCCCACGAAGCGATCCTCGAAGCGTTGAAGCAGGTTCGCGGCGGGCAGGGGGCATCCACCGACAACCCGGAAACCACCTATCAAGCGTTGCAAAAGTATGGGGTGGATCTGGTGGCCCTGGCCCGCCAAGGCAAGATCGATCCGGTCATCGGCCGGGACGAGGAGATCAGGCGGTGCATGCAGGTACTCGGGCGGCGCACCAAGAACAACCCGGTACTGATCGGCGAACCGGGTGTGGGCAAGACCGCCATCGTCGAGGGGCTGGCGTTGCGCATCGTCAACGGCGACGTACCCAACGCCCTGAAGAACAAGCAGTTGGTGGCCCTGGACATGGGCGCGTTGGTGGCTGGGGCCAAGTATCGTGGCGAGTTCGAGGACCGACTCAAGGCCGTGATCCGCGAGGTCACCGATAGCGACGGCGAGATCATTCTATTCATCGACGAACTGCACACCGTAGTCGGAGCCGGAAAGGCCGAGGGGGCCGTTGACGCCGGAAATCTGCTGAAGCCGGCCTTGGCCCGAGGCCAATTGCGCACCATCGGGGCGACGACACTCGACGAGTATCGCAAGCATATCGCGCCGGACGGCGCTTTGGAACGTCGCTTCCAGCCGGTTCACGTGGCTGAACCCAGCGTCGAGGACACCATTGCCATTCTGCGCGGCCTCAAGCCGCGTTACGACGCCCATCACGGCGTGCGTATCCAGGATTCGGCATTGCTGGCCGCGGCGACGCTATCCTATAGATACATCGCCGACCGGTTCCTTCCGGACAAGGCCATCGACCTGATCGACGAGGCCGCCTCGCGCCTGCGCATCGAGAACGATTCGCTGCCCACCGAGCTTGACGAACTGCGCCGACGCATCATGCAACTGGAGATCGAGCGCGAAGCGCTGAAACGAGAGAACGACGAGGGCAGCAAGAAGCAGCTCAATCATCTCGAGCAGCAGTTGGCCGATCTGCAGGAGACCAATCGATCTCTGACCGCTCGATGGGAAAACGAGCGACGCGAGCTGGAGTCGATCAAGTCGTTGAAAGAAGAGATCGATGCCAAGCAGACCGAGCTCGACGACGCCCAGCGACAGGGCGATCTCGAACGGGCCGCACGGATTCGCTACGCGGAGATACCCGAGATCCAGAAGCGGTTGCAGAAATCCGAGCAGAAACTCCGGGATCTGCACAGCGAAGGTGGTGGCCTGCTGCACGAAGAGGTGACCGCGGACGAGATTGCCCAGGTGGTCAGCCAATGGACCGGCGTGCCCGTGTCACGCATGTTGGAAAGCGAAAAGGAGAAGCTCCTGCAGATGGAGCAACGTCTGCACGAGCGCGTCATCGGGCAGGAAGAGGCGGTCCGGGCGGTGGCTGATGCCGTCCGTCGCTCACGCGCCGGCCTGGGCGATCCGCAACGCCCCATCGGTTCGTTCCTGTTCCTGGGTCCTACCGGCGTGGGCAAGACCGAGCTGTGCAAGGCGCTGGCTGCATTCCTGTTCGATGACGAGTCTGCGTTTGTCCGCCTGGACATGAGTGAGTTTATGGAGCGACACAGCGTGGCCCGTCTGGTCGGTGCCCCGCCGGGGTATGTGGGTTACGAAGAAGGCGGGCGACTGACCGAGGCCGTCCACCGCCGACCCTACTGCGTCGTATTGCTCGACGAGATCGAGAAGGCCCACCCGGATGTGTTCAACATCCTGCTGCAAGTGCTCGACGACGGACGTCTGACCGACGGTCACGGCCGAACGATTGACTTTCGCAATACGATCATCGCCATGACCAGCAACATCGGCAGCGAGTACATCCAGCAGTTGATCGAGCAGGCCGGCGACGGCGAGACGGCCCCGGCGGACATTGAGATCGAGATGAAGGTCAAGGAGGTGTTGAAGGGCACGTTCCGTCCGGAGTTCCTCAACCGCATCGACGAGACGATTATCTTCCACCAGCTATCCCGTCAGGATCTGGTGCGCATCACCGACTTGCAAGTGCGCTTCCTGGCTGAACGGCTGGCGGACCGTGAAATCACGCTGACGCTGACCGACGCTGCCAAGCACCGATTGGCCAGTTGCGGTTTCGATCCCGTCTATGGCGCTCGCCCGCTGAAGCGCTTGATCCAGCAGGAGCTGGAGAACCCGCTGGCCAAACGCCTCCTGGCCGGCGAGTTTGGCCCCGGCGATCGAGTCGTGGTGGACGCGTCCGGCGACCGGTTCACGTTTTCGCAACCGGCCCCCGCGGAAATGGCGCCCTCGTAGCAGGTCCAAGCCACCGATGGTGTGGCACCGGTTTTCAACCAATACTGTCCGGCCGGGGAATTGCCAAGGGTGGAGTATAGCGTGAGATTGGGTGGATGGCGTTAGTTCGACTGCAATCACCGGTGGCGAGGTCGCCAGGGGCCAAACGCTGGGCGCATACCCC
>JADFPW010000234.1 GCA_022562105.1 Planctomycetota bacterium | reverse complement strand
ACATCGGCACGCCCGACAACAACAGTGACAATAGCTACCACGTCGTCAACGGATCGGCAGTGACCAGCCCCACGAAGCTGGCAGGTTACACCATCACCTCAGGCAACGCAGACCAAGGCATCCCCGAGGACGATCCTAACTCCAGCGCCGGCGGCCTCTACATCGAGGCCGGCAATGTCTTTCCGGTGTTCTGTAGGTTTACAGACAACTCGGCCGCTCGGGGCGGGGCGATCTACATTCGTGAACTCGGTCAAGCAGGCCGAATCGCGCAGTGCACATTTGACAACAATACGGCTGACAGCTTCGGAGGGGGTTTCGGCGGTGCGATCATGATTCTGGCGACCAGCAGTCCGATCATCACCCAATGTCGTTTCACCAACAACTTTTCGCCGGCAGGCGGAGCGATCTACATGAGCAACGAATGCGATCCGAAGATCGTGGACTGCCTCTTTGCCAACAACTCTTCGCACAACGGCGGCGCTATGCTTATCAGCAACGGAAGCAACCCTGATGTCCGCAGTTGCACGATCGTGGAGAACTCTGCATCCGTCGTCGGTGGCGGAGTGCTGGTGACCGGCGTGACCAGCGCCGAACCCACTTTCGATAACTGCGTGATTTGGGACAACACCGACAGCAGTGGTGGCGGCAAAGAGGCTCAGATCTACAGCGATGACACGTACGACACTCAGAATCCTGTCGTCAACTCCACGTGCATCCTGGGCGGGTGGTCGGGCCTCGGCGGCGCCGGCGTGATCAACGTCGATCCCCAGTTCGCCGACGAGGCGTTCCGTCTATCGTCGGGATCGCCATGCCATGATGCGGGGGACAACACCGCATTCCCGGGCCAGTTCCTGCAAGAGGATCTCGATGGCCACGACCGGTTTGTGGATGACCCGCTGGCCCCGGACACCGGCAACGGCGCGGCTCCAATCGTGGACATGGGTGCATACGAGTTCCAGGTCTGCGAAGGTGATATAGACGGTGACGGATCGGTAGATCCGTTGGATTCGGGGTTCGTGCTCAGCCGCTTCGGCTGCGACGTGGGCACCGGTGATCCCAACTGCGATACCGGCGACCAGAACGGCGATGGGCTGGTCGATCCACTCGACGTGGGCTTCGTTCTGGCTCGATTTGGACCGTGTGAATAGGGCTGGCTTGCTAACATCGGCTGAAATCGAACGCTACTTCGGCCACCATGGCGTGCTCAGCCTGGCAGCACGGGCCAGCAGGTTTGCCCATCGCACGCCCACCCGCCGGACTGCTCGCACCACCCCCTCTTCGGTCTGGCGAAAACGGTGCAGTTCCCAGCCAAGCGACGCTCAAGCTCCGATAGCCAGCATCACACCGGAAATTCGGGCTTGGCAAGGCGTATGCAGAGCGGTATAATGAGACGGTGTTCAATCCACACGGTGAGGGCCGAGGATCGGCGCGCCGGGAAGGCGGCCTCGCCGCCTTGGCTTGCTGAGGGTGGTCGCCCGATAGGCGCGCTTTCTTGGGCGGGAGGGTAGAGAAGCAGTCCAATTCCCGCGACCCATCCCCGATCGTCGGATTGCAGAAACCAGTGATTACCATCGATGGAGGAATCGTGTGATGATGGAAAAGTTCCCCGGTTGCAAGTCTCTGATCTTGGCTTCGATGTGCGGTGCATGCCTGGCGTCATCAGCTTTGGCCCAGTCTAAGTGGGTCGATTGGACGGATGAAACCGCCAAGCGATTGCAACTGAGCAACGTGCCCCTCAACGACGATCAGGAAAAGGACATCACCGTCGGCGACCTCGATAACGATGGCGATACCGACCTGCTCATCGTCCGAAAGATTCCCTTTTCATCCCCCGGAGCGCGACTCAACGTGCTGCTGATGAACGAAGGCGGCGTTCTTGTCGATCGCACGGAGAGCCTGATTCCGGGATTCCTGACCCCCGACGATTCGCGTGATGTCTTGGCCTTCGATTGCAACAACGACGGCTGGCTGGATATCATAGTCGCAAACACTTTTAGCGACGACCCCCGACTGTACATCAACCAGGGCAGGGACGAAGACGGAACATTTCTCGGCTGGGTGGAGTCGATCAACTGGTTTTCTCCCCCGTTCTCCTCAGGCCCGAAGTTCTGTGCGGTGTACGACGGAGATATTGACAACGACGGCGACAACGACCTGTATTTCTCAGACTACGACAGTCCGCTGGAGGATCGGTTGTTGATCAATGACGGCGCCGGTCACTTTACCGATGAAACGGCGAAACGGTTTCCCACCGGAATCAACAACTCGGTGTTCGGAACGGCCAGTTTCATCCACGATTTCAACCTTGACGGCTGGCCGGACATCATCAAAGCATCTGGCGCTTTTGAACCGCTCAAGCTTTTGATCAACGACGGCAAGGGGATTTTCTTGACCGCCCAGGTGCTGCCCTCCACCACTGTGTACATGGTGCGCACGGCCGACTTCGACAATGACGGACGCCGCGACTTCTATGTCGTCTCGGACGGCCAGGATTACCTACTGATGAACAACTCCACCAACGGCGACGGCACCATCAACGTGTCCCAAAGAGACGTGACCAACAGCAACAAAACCACGGGTTTCGGGGGCAACGTCAAGGTCGCGGACCTGGATCGCGACGGGTTTCTGGAAGTCGGCGTCGCCGATGTGGACGTGGACATTCCCGGCTGCATCCGCCGGTTCGCTGTCCTCCGCAACACCATGGGGGACACGGGTTCCATCGGACTTTTAGATCCCAACAACCCAACGAACATGAGTTGGAATACACAGGGCGTTCATGATTTTGCATGGATCGACATCGACGGTGATCAGTTCATGGACCTTTTTCAGGGCACCTGCACCGGATACAAGGTCTTTATGATGCAACCGTTTGAGCTACCCACGCCTGGCGACACCGACGGCGACGGCGACGTCGATTTGTTGGATTTCGCAGCTTTCGTGGATTGCGTGACCGGCCCCGGCGGTGGCGTCCCGCAGGGTTGTGAACAGCTCGATTTCGAGGGCGACGACGACGTGGATTTCAACGACTTCGGCGGGTTCCAGTTGGCTTTCACCGGTGGATAGAAAGTGTGGTTCTCCTCCCCCAAAGTTAAGTTCATCGGCGAATTCCGGGATGGGATAGAAGCCAGGAACACCGTCGGCTATCTTGAAGCTGAAAGGTCTTTCAGGATAGCAGCATAGGACCAACGCCATGAAGCACGCCTGGATCGGGACGGCCATCATATCGTTTCTTGCGGTCGATTCCGCACATGGCACTACACCCGACCACTCCGCGTTCGATGAACTGTTGCACCGCTACGTGCATGACAGCCGGGTGGACTATCACGGCTTAGCCGCCGAGCGCCCGCAACTGATCGGCTACCTCGACTCGCTGGGTGGCATCGATGCTGTTGGACTGGAGCGAGATGATCGGATGGCCCTGTTCATCAACGCGTACAACGCCGCCACGTTATTGTTGATCGTGGAGCATGATTCACCTGCGCTGGCCAGCATCAAGGACATTCCATCATCCAAGCGGTGGAAGGATCGCCGGTGGCGTGTCGCGGGTGCGACGTACTCCCTCGACGATTTGGAGCACAAGGTACTGCGCCCGGAGTTCCGCGACCCGCGCGTGCATACCGCCATCAATTGCGCCTCCGTCGGATGTCCGGATCTACGGGCGGAAGCGTACCTTGGTACGAGCCTTTCCGAGCAGCTTGACGAGCAAGCCGCTCGTTTCGTCAACGACCCACGGCACGTGCAGATCAAAGGTAAAACGCTCCGCGTGTCGTCCATTTTCAAGTGGTTCGCCGAGGACTTTCGTACCGACGAGGGTTCGGTCCGTGGTTTCATCCTACGCTACGCCGCCGACGAACTTCGCCGACGGATTGAATCGCTCGGCCCGCAGCCGAGAATCAAATATCTCAAGTACGATTGGTCGTTGAATCGCTACGACACAAAGCGCAACCAGATAGGCGACTCCAAGGGACAACCGTAGGCGCCCCATGAAATAGTAGCGGCCCGCGCCTCGCCGGCCGTAGCGACACGCCGGCGGTGCCTCATCCCGCCCACCCATTGCCTGGACTACTCCACCGGAGGCGGAGGCCACCCGACTACCGTAGCGGTCGCAGGCCGAACGCGCGACGCAGTTGGTTGACGGCGGCTTTGGTCTTGCCATCGGCGCCGACAAACGCGCTGAGGTTCCCCGTGGAAACCCCGAGATGCTGGGCGGCCGTCGACACGCGCCCTCGGCTAGCCAACACGACGTCGAGTACCTCGGCGACGACGCTCGGTCGCCGTGCGTCCCGGCGCCCGACCGCCAGCTTGCGATGCTCCCGAAGGCAAGCGGCCAACATCGCGCTGGGTTGGTAGGTCTCCAGGTCGATGCTCCCACGAATCTCCAGCGAGATGGTCTGTCGAAGGCGCTTGAGAGCCCGAACGCGATTCTCGTGTTGTGAGCGACTCTCGACTCCCCGGCTCATCACCCCCGTCGGGCGATGTCGGAGGCGGACGGCGGAATCGGTCTTGTTGCGCTTCTGCCCACCCGGACCCCTGGCTCGGAAGGTATCGACATCGCACTGGGCCAACAGCGCAGCATCATCCAGCTCCAGATACAAACCAGCAGCTGGTCCATTGACTTTCATCGCTGTCGCTCCTCGACACGCCGCTCCGCCACGAGCGGGTCTCATCAACTGGAACGATCGTACCCGACGAGCGAGGCTTGGGCACCGCCGGTCACCGATCGGAATCGCCCTCCGTGACCCGAAAACTCCGGGCCGGACGTGAGAGCGGTAACTCCGCCGCTGACGAGGCCGGCAGGGGGCGGTTGGTCGAACCACCACCCATGGTGGGCCGAATCGCCGCTACCGGAAAAAGCCCGTTGACAAGTCCGTGCCCGGTCTGCTACCCTTCCGAGCCCGATTCGCCCCAGGCGATCGGCGAGTCGTTGCGGGTGTAGCTCAGTGGTAGAGCGTCACGTTGCCAACGTGAATGTCGTCGGTTCGAGCCCGATCACCCGCTTTGTTGAACCATCGTGAATAGGGGCGCAAGTCGTTGTCGTTACAGGTACTTGCGCCTTTTCCGGGGTGTGTCCCTTCCCACTGCTCTCCTTGCACTGCGATGCCCCGAAATGACCCTTTGTGCGTCCTGCTCGCTGCGCATGCGCTGCGCGCGTGTCGTCCCCCGATGCCGCTTGGCCGTGTGTCCCCGTGGCGATGGCCGACTCCTCGCGCGACGGGCCCACGGTCGGTAGCCATGGGAGACTGGAAATCGCCTCGGCAGTCGGAAGCAAGGTCTCATCGGTGTAGGTGCCAGCCGTCAAGCGAGGGTCTTTGTGCCGGAGGTGCGCCTGCGCCATCCGCTGGGGAACGCCGTGCATTGCCAACCGCGTTGTGAGAGCCATTCGCATCGCGTGTAGATCTCGGTGGTGTCCATATCATTGAAACCACACACCCGCGTACGCCAGGTCAGCCTTGAGAACCTTCATACCGGGAACCACTCCCAGCACTCGGTCAGTACGCGTCGAGTCTGCCCGCCTCGTCGCCCGCAGAGCCTCTGCGATCTGCGGGTGGAGAGCCACCGTATCGGCTCGCTTCGCCTTCGTGGTTAACCTACGAAGAGTCAGGCGGGCCGGCAAAGTGTCGAGCTGCACGTCTCTCCACTCCAACGCATGCAATTCCGAACGCCGGAGTCCGGTCCACAAGGCCAACAAGTAAGCAACGACCCGTTCACGCCCTTTGGCCAGCGCTCTGGCTCGTGCCGCACCTCCGACACGGGCAACACGTTGTCCCCTTCTCGGCCCATGGCGGATGGTCTCCAGCTCGTGCAGGGGACGCTCGACCGCTGCTTGCAGCATTACTCCGATCTCATCGGCCGTCAGGCTTCGCCTTGGACGCTTCCTTTCCGTTGTCTTGGCGGACTGTTTACGCACAACGGATAAAGGATCGGACGGTAGACGCGATGTTCGAACGGCCCACTTTGTGAATGCTTTCAGGGTTCCGACGTATTCGTTGACCGTTGCATCGGCAAGCTCGCGCTTCCGCAACGAGCGAACGAACGCGACTACGCGGTCAGCATCAAGCTCTACCAGCGTCTCTATCTCAGCGAAAGCCCCGAAGGCCTTGAGTCGAGCCGAGACTTGCTGCAGGTAGCGTTCGACGTGGCCGCCCTCTGCCTGAAGGTGAGCCGTGTACTCTCGAATGTGGTCCAAGAACAACCTGTGGCCCTGCTCGGCGCATCGCTCTTTCACACGATCGATCACACCTCGCTTGCGTAGCTGCACATCCTGCTCCAGTTGACGAGCGATCTCGTCAGTCGCGGCTCGGTCGGTGCACCCCTTGATCGTCCTCCGCCTCCCGCTCTCATCAGTGTAGGCAATGTAGTAGGGTCGATCCCTGCGTTTCTTGTCCGCAGCTCTCTTGAATACACTCGACATGATCTACCTTCCATTTCTCGTTCGTCGAGCCGATCGCAGCTCCAGGCGCAGGAACTCGCACAGCAGGTCAAGGGACTGGATGCTCATCCCGCGCCGGCCTGCCAGGAAATGTGACAGCACCGCCTGATCGATGCCGGTCGCCTTCCAGATCGCATACCGGCTGTGCTTGCTCTCACGGATCGCCTGCCGAAGTTGGTCGCTCAGCTTCATCGATTTGGACTTTCTGGTGGCCATCCTACCCGTGATTCTCGACGCTGCTTGGCACATAGTCAAGCCTTACTATCGTCGTCCAGTCGCCGGTGCCGGCTGGATTGGTGGCTCGTCGCTGCTCTCTCGGTAGCGTTCTGGATTACCACACGACCGGCCTCGGGTGTTCCGCACCCGTGAGGCATCAGATCCGGATCCAGCTTCACCCACCGGCCCTTTGCCTTCGGATCCCCGGTGTCATGGTCGATCTGCCCCCAAACGATTCGTCCCTGGCAACGCCGACATCTTCGACAGCCGGCCTCGTCCGCGATCGTCCATCGCTCAGTTGGTTTGGACAGCCGGCCGGCGGACCGCGCCTCGGGCAGGGATACTGATGCTCTCCCAGTGTCCGCGGGGATCGCACTGCCGGTTGCCAACGCCTTCCGTGCCAGATCGAGGTAACGTCCCATGGTCCTACCTTG